>NZ_JAKFWN010000016.1:0-261289 GCF_021731865.1 Raskinella chloraquaticus (SeqCode)
TCAGCGTCACGAACTCGACGAAGGTGCTCTCCAGCATCGAGGGCTCGACCGGCCCGAGTTTCGACATGGCCACCGAGATATCCCGGATCTCATCTTCGGAAAATTCCTGAAGAATGATCTTTGCCTTTTCCTGCCCGAGCGCCAGCAACAGCAACGCCGCCCGCTCCATGCCCTTCATGGTCGGCTTTGAATTGAGGCTGTTCATTGGGGCGGGCATGGAGGTTCAAACTCTTTTGCGGTTTCAGGCGGCAGCCGATTCATACATCCAGTTGCGGATGATCTGCGCGGCTTCCCTCGGGTTCTGGTTGACGATGTCGCCTATGCGCTCAACAGCCTGGGCGTGCATTTCCGAAGTGACGCTGGCGACTTCGATGGCGCGGGCGGTTGCACTTTCGGGCAGGACGATCTGGGCGGATTCGCTGACCCTGACGGAGCTCTTGGCGCCGTTATCGATCATAGCCTGCCCCGATGCCCCCTCGCCGCCTGCCCCGTGGCTCATCATCATGTGGTCGCCACTTGCTGCTTCCATGCTGGCTGCTTCCAGCATTTTTCCTGCAGCTTCGCGTCCGCTCAGCGCCGTTTTCAGCATCGGGCGGACGATGAGCAGCAGGATGAGGATGCCCAAAAGGAAGGTGAGGCCGATCTCCACGAGGTTGACAATCTCCTGACGGGTATAGCTCAGGAAATTCGCCGTAAAGTCCTTCGCTTCGGCCGCCGGCAGCGTCGGCCCCTCGGCAAAGCGCAGATTGACAACTTCGATCTTGTCGCCCCGCCCCTCGTTGAAACCGATGGCTGAGCGCACGATTGCCGCGATGCGCTCCAGCTCTTCAGCGGGGCGGGGCTGATAGGTGACGGCGTCGCCTTGACGCTCGTACACACCATCAACCACCACGGCGACCGAAATGCGCTTCAGCCGCCCGGCCTCAGTGACTTCTTGTCTCTGCGTTCGTGAAATTTCGAAATTGGTGATTTCCTCGCTTTTTTCACCGTTTTCGCGTTGCGCGTCAGCCGCGTTGGCATTGGCAGCCGGTGGCGCACCGCGGCCAGGCGCGCCGGGCAGTTCATTACCGACGGTGACCTGATTGTTGCCCTGCTGCGACGCTGATTTTTCGTTGCGTGTCTGCGTCGAGCGCACCACTTTCTGCTCGGGATCGAAGAGGTCCTGCGTCTGGGTGATGCGGTTATACTCGAGTTCAGCGGCAACCTGGACACGAACCCGTTTGGGGCCGACGATCTTGCCAAGAATATCCTCGATCTCGCCGCGCAAGCGGGTTTCCTGCGCCAGGCGCCGCTCGTCGAGGCCGCTCGCGGCAGCCGCCGCATCATCGCCCTTGGCGCTTGCCAGCAATTGGCCGTTTTCATCGATGATGGCGATATTCTGCGGCTTCAGCCCCGGCACGGCGGAGGCAACAAGATGCTGGATGGCGCGCACTTTCGATTGTTCAAGGGCACCACGGACGTTCAGCACAATCGAGGCGGTCGGGTCCTGGCGGTCGCGGGCAAACAGTGCCCGCTCGGGGACAACCAGATGAATGCGGGCGCCCTGGACACGATCAAGCGAGCGGATGGAGCGGGCGATTTCGCCTTCGAGTGCGCGCAACTGGTTGATGTTCTGGAGAAAGGCTGTTGTACCGAGGCTTTCACCCTTGTCGAAAATTTCATAGCCAACGCCGCCCCCCTTGGGCAGGCCCTGTTCGGCGAGGCGCATGCGGATGCGTGGCAGTTCCAGCTTGGGCACAAGGAGTGTCGCGCCTTCATTGCGCGCTTCGTACTTCACTTGCAGCCGTTCGAGCTCGCGGGCGATCTGCGCTGATTCCTGCAGACTGACATCGGCAATGAGGACGGTGTAGTCGGGTGTTTGCCAGCGCAGGATCAGGAATGCGAAAAAGCCGATGAGGATGACGGCAACCCCGCCCATGGCGGCGAGACGCGCGGCGCCCATGGCTCTGACGAAATCGGTAATGGCGTTCACGTTGTAACCCCGGCCTCTGGCACGAAACGTCATTTTTCGCGCTAGGCAAGTTTTGCCGGGTACATGGTAAAGGGACGGTTAATAACCGGGACGATGACGCGAAAAGACCATCCGGATAATCGTGTGACGTTCCGGTCCCCTCGATGGAGCGAGGCGGCAAGGATCATGCGCAAGGCAAAAAAGCGCCGATGGCTGTCCATCGACGCTCTCTGATCAGATCAGCCAAAAGCAGCTAGTGGCGGTACTGCTGAATGCGGGTCGTGCGCAGCCCCTGAAGGCCGTGGCGGTCGATCGAGGCCTGCCAGGAAAGGAATTCGTCCACTGTCAGCGTATAGCGCTTGCACGCTTCTTCCAGTGACAAGAGACCACCGCGCACTGCAGCCACGACTTCCGCCTTGCGGCGGATGACCCAGCGGCGCGTATGGCCTGGCGGCAGATCAGCCAGCGTCAGCGGGCTGCCGTCCGGCCCGATGACATATTTTACCCTCGGTCTCAAGTTATCGGTCATCTTACTCTCACACTCGTGTGACCATAAACACCAGCGCAGAATAAAGGCCGCGAGTTAAATAATTCCCACATAACTCCTTAAAAAACCTGCAATTTTGAGCGATTTATAACCCAAGTCTTAAATTGCGGACATTCCGTCTGACCCGAACTGATACGCTTCAGCCGCGATCAGCCGCCCGGCGTACTGACGGAGGTGACATCAGACAATTTGACCTTGGCGCCGTTGACGGTGAGGATCGCCTCGCCGTTTGAGAGGTCAACCGCAGTCACCCGGCCGCTCGATCGTGTGGAGACGGTTTGCTGCGTGCCGTCGGAGGAGCGGGCGGTGATGGCGATCTGGTAACTGCCATTGGCCTGCGCCACACCGGTATCATCACGACCGTTCCATTGATAATTGGTGCTGCCCGCCTGCAGGGGCAGTTGGTCGGTACGCACGATCTGGCCGGTGGCATTGGTGATGGTGATGGTGGCGTTGACATTGCTGGTGGCATTCAGCGTCCAATTCGCCTGACCATTACTCAATTGCGCACTATCGCCGTTTGCCACGACGTTATTGCCAAGAAAGCCCAGAGCCGAGGTGAGCGAGCCGCCGGACTGATTGTTCACGAGCCTTTGCAGGAGATCATTGGTTCTCAGCTGCTGTTCGACGCCGGTGTATTGCGTGATCTGCTGCGTGAACTGTTCGGTGTTGAGCGGATCGAGCGGGTTCTGGTTTCGCAGCTGCGTCGTCAGCAGCGTCAGAAAGGTGTCGAAATTGGCGTTCAGCCTCGTCTGCGCGTTGCTGGCGGCAGCAGGATTTGTCGCGGCGTTCGCTTGTGCGGTTGCCTGATTTCGCAGGGCCAGCGACAGGCCGGTCTGGCCGGAAGAGGTATTGGTTGGTGAAACGGCCACGGGGATGTCTCCTTACAGACGAACGTCGATGCCCTGCCGCGACGGAGCGACATAGGCGGCTTGAACGGCGGCAGCTGAATCGGCGGTGCCGCTGATCCCGTCGATGGCAAGAATGCCGCGACGGGTGCGGCGACCATCGCCGCCTTGCTGGCGATAGGGCTGGTTCTGGTCCTGAAGAGAAAATTGCAGAGAGCCGGAATCGGCCTTGAGGCCCGATTGGTTAAGCAGGCGCTCCAGATTGGGCGCATCGCGGCGGAGTTGATCGAGCGTCGATGCGTGCTCGACCACAAGATGGGTATTCACCTGGCCGCTGTCGTCAATGTCGATGCGCACATCGATGCGGCCGAGTTCGGGAGGGTCGAGGCGGACGGCGATTTCCTTGACGCCCGCCCGTGCGGTCGTGGCGATCTCGACACCCAGTCGGTCAAGCGGGACGTTGTCACGAATGATTTGTGTTGTCTCAGCCGGGGCCAGGCTTGGCGTGGCATTGGGCTGAAGGGTCGAAGCCGCGCCCTGGACAATCGGCGTCGTTGTTGGCTGCGTCGCGCCCGATGATGTCTGTGTGTCGGATAATGCGAGGGCCGGGGCGGCGATCTGTGCGTCTGGTTTAGGCTCCACGGGTGTGGCCGCTTGATTTCCCGGCGCAACAGCCGCTGGCGATCGCCCTGCTTCGCCATTGGGCAGGCCAAGCGAGGGCAGCAATTGCGGCGTGGGCAGATTGCCGAGGATTTTGTCGGAAGAGGCGGCTGGTTTTTTCTCTGATGCTGGCTTGGCCGCGTCGGCGTCAGTTTCAGGGATAATGACAGCGACGTCCTCGGGTTTCGTGATACCTGAAAGCAGCACGGTGGCCGACAGCGCGGCGGTTGCCTTTGCCGTGTTTTGATCGACAGCACCTGCGGTGCCGCCGCCTCCGCTTTGTACCGGCTGGTCTGGCGTCGCTGTAGCCTGAGTGGCGAGGGCCGTAGCAGCCGCCGCTGCCGCCTGGCTCGTCACTGTGCTGTCGGCGGCAACCGGCGCGTCAGGCGCGGGCGCGATATCGCCCGGCACGGCCGTATCGAGGAGCGCCGTTTGATCTGCGCCAAGTGCCGCACCAGCGTTTGCGGCGTCAATTTCTGGCGTTGGCGCATCGCTGGGTACAGCCTCTGCCGTGGCATCGGCGCTGTCCGTCGTTGCCGCAACGTCTTGATCGCCGGAGGGTTTTGCGGTCTGGCTTTTTGCGTCCTCGCTGCGCTCCGCGGTGTTGTCTGAGGTGGCGCGCGGTGGCGGCGCCGAGCGATCGTCAATGGCGCGCTGTGCGGTGTCGGCCGGGTTGCTGCCCGATGTGGCGGCGCGTGGATCGACCTTCACTTTGTCGCGGGTACGCAACGGCTCGTCGTTATCGATGTTGCCTGTGCGATCCTGTGGCGCCAGAGTGCCAGGACGGGCTTGAATGCGAGGCAAGGCCGATTGCACCAAACTCGTTTCGAAGCTTTCGGATGCTTTCACCGGGCGGGAGGCCGAAGGCCTGCCGGCGCCACGTGTGCCCGTATTCGAGGGTGTAAGCTGCAGGGGATCGAATGTCGCCATGGTCGATATCTCGCTCGTGAAGTCGCCCGCAGATGGATTGCGGCGCGGTTCTCGCCGGCAGGCCATCACTTTGATTATTGTTCGGTTTGCAACATCCGTGCCGCCCGCTCAGATAAAAATAATTTATAATTATCAAATAGATGATCTGATGTAACGGGTTGTGACGACGGCTTGGGGACTGTATAAATTGCCTATCGGCATATTCTGCCCGGTTGCGGCAAGTTGCACTCCATGCCTCCAGGCTGTACGCCTTCGGCGATGATACCTGTCATAACAAGGGCCATTGCTGCGAGAGATCGCTGTTTGCCTGCCTGATTGATCTATCCTGTTACTCCGATGCAGCTGCTGACCCCATGATGAATTCGCTTGATCTTCCCAAAAAGCCCAGCGCCACACGCGTTGTCGTGGCGATGTCGGGCGGGGTTGATTCAAGTGTTGCTGCGGCGATGCTGAAGAGCGAGGGATACGACGTCGTCGGCGTCACCATGCAGCTCTACGATCATGGCGCGGCCACCCATCGCAAGGGCGCCTGTTGCGCCGGGCAGGACATTGTTGATGCGCGCCGCGTCGCCGAGCGGCTGAATATCCCCCATTACGTTCTTGATTACGAATCCCGCTTCCGTGACACGGTGATTGCTGATTTTGCCGATGCCTATGTGGCGGGAGAAACACCTGTCCCCTGCATCTCGTGCAATCAACGGGTCAAATTCCAGGATTTGCTCTCAACCTCGCGCGATCTCGAGGCTGATGTGCTGGTCACGGGCCATTATATCGCCTCAGCCGCGCTTGATGGACGTCGCGCACTCTACCGGCCGCTCGATACGGCACGCGACCAGAGCTACTTCCTCTTTGCAACCACGCAGGCGCAGCTGGAGCGGCTGCGCTTTCCGCTCGGCGGGCTGACCAAGAGCCAGACCCGCGAGATTGCGCGCGCGCATAATCTGGTGGTGGCGGAGAAGCCGGACAGCCAGGATATCTGCTTCGTGCCGTCAGGCCATTATGCCGAAGTGATCGAGCGGCTGCGTCCGGGCGCGGCTGAACCCGGTGATATCGTCCATGTCGATGGCCGCATGCTCGGCCACCATCGCGGCATCATTCACTATACCATCGGTCAGCGGCGCGGTCTGGGCGTTGCCGCTGGCGAACCGCTTTATGTGGTGCGGATAGATGCCGCCGAGCGACGCGTGATCGTCGGGCCGCGGGAGGAGCTGGCGAGGCGGCGGATCGTTCTGCGCGATGTCAACTGGATCGGTGATGGCACGCTGGCTGATATCGGCAGCGATGGCATTGAGGTTTTTGTCCGCGTGCGCTCGACACGCCCGCCCCGCCCGGCGCAATTCATGATCGACAAGGGCGAGGCCGTCGTCATGCTGGCAACCAGCGAAGAGGGTGTATCACCGGGTCAGGCCTGCGTGCTCTACGATGCGGAGGCGGGTCAGGCGCGGGTGCTGGGCGGCGGCTTTATTGCCGCGACGCCGGACGCCTTGCAAGGCTGGCGTCAGGCCGGTGCCATGGGTATACCAGCGTCAGCATAACCACAGGACATCATTTTGGCAGTTCATTACGATCTTGACGGGCAGAAGCGCGCCTATGCGCGCTGGGCCGGTTTTTACGACAAGGTCTATCTGCGACTACTGTCGGACGCGCAGCGTCAACTGGCGCAAAAGGCGGCATCGGCCGGACCGCAAATCCTTGAGATCGGTGTCGGGACCGGGCTTGTCCTTCGTTATTACCCGCAGACTGCCAGCGTCATCGGCGTTGATCTGTCGGAGGCCATGCTGGCGCGTGCGCATGACAAGATCGTGCAGGACGGTCTGGCGCAGGTTGGCGGGGTGGCTGCCATGGATGCCTGCCGGCTCGGTTTTGCCGATGGAAAATTCGACGCCGTTACCTTTCCCTTCGTCATCACCCTCGTACCTGATCCTGAGGGCGCGCTTGACGAGGCGATGCGGGTCCTGAGGCCTGGCGGGCTTATCGTCATTGCCTCCAAGCTTGGCGATGACCGCGGGATCATCCCCACCATCGAGGAATGGGTTGCTCCGCTCGCCAAGTTGGTCGGCTGGTCGTCGGCCTTTCGTCTGTCACGCATTGCCCGCTGGGCTGAGCGACGTGGTGACGTCGTGCTTGCAGAAGTGCAACCGGCCTTTCCAGCCGGCTTTTTCCGGCTGGCCATCCTGCGCAAATCGGCTGACTGAGAAGCGCCTCAGATTCCCATACCGTAGAAAAATTCGCCAGTAGCGGCCGCAGCCGGCGGCGCGGTCTTGCGACGGCGATTGGCAACCATGCGCTCATGCAGATGGGTGATGGTGCGAGATCCCGTTGAGGTGAAGAGGAAAGGCAGCAGGCCGTGGAGCAGGCAGGCGATGCCGGCTGTAATCATGCGGGTGCCGAAATAGGTCGCCTGACCCATGTGCTCGACATAGCTCTCGCCGACGCTTTCGGGATGGTCGGTGAAAGAAATCCGGATCATCGGGTGCCCTCCATGTGTGATGCCTCGTGTGGCGCGTTCATCATGACCATTATGCCGCAAGGCGTGCGCAAATTGTTTGTGAATTTGATACGCGGATTGCGAAAGATTAGAATCATTTTGCGAGTTAAGAAAATTTCTGCAAAAATAATGCATGGATGACATTGATCTTAGAATTCTCAACTGCCTTCAGAGCGATGCCTCTTTATCGGTCGAGATGATCGCCGAGAAGGTGGGGCTGACGCCGTCGCCGTGCTGGCGGCGCATCCAGCGGCTCGAGGACAAGGGCATTATCGCGGCGCGGGTGGCGTTGCTTGATCCGCGCCATCTCAATGTCGGCGTAACGGTATTCGTATCAGTGCGCACCAATCAGCACAGCCTTGACTGGGCGCGCCGCTTTCTGGCGGCCGTGCGCGATATTCCCGAAGTCGTCGAATTTTACCGGATGAGTGGCGAGACGGATTATCTTCTGCGTGTCGTTGTTCCTGATATCGCGGCCTATGACGCGGTCTATCAGCGCCTCATCGCGTCAATCGAGCTGTCGGACGTGACCTCGAACTTCGCCATGGAACGCCTCAAATATACGACGGCGCTGCCATTGCGCTATGCGGTGCGGAAGGGGGCGTGACGGGTCGAGGCGAGGGCCCGGCGGGAGGCTTGCCGCGATTGCCACAGGCAGCGAATAATGCCACACGCGGGGTGAATGAACATTGGCCAGAAGCGTCTGGATTGCCTAGTCCATGAGCATAACGACCTTCAGTGGCGAGGCAGACAAGCGCAAGCCGGCGGTGGCTGTTCTGGTGCCATGTTACAACGAAGCTCTCACCATCGCCGAGGTGATTTCCCGCTTTCGCGACGCGCTGCCCGATGCCGCGATCTATGTCTACGACAACAATTCGAGCGATGACACGGCCGCAATCGCCCGTCAGGCGGGCGCCATCGTGCGCACCGAGCGGCGCCAGGGCAAAGGCAGCGTCGTGCGCCGCATGTTCAGCGATATCGAGGCGGATGTCTACGTGATGGTGGATGGTGATGCGACCTATGACGCCAGCGCCGCGCCGCGTCTTGTCGATGAGCTGCTCGCCGGGCCAAACGACATGGTCAATGTGGCGCGCGCGGCGGAGCAGGCGGGCGCTTATCGTTCCGGCCATGCCTGGGGCAACCGCATGCTGACAGCGCTCGTCCAGTATATTTTTGGCAATGCAACGAGCGATATGCTGTCAGGCTACAAGGCTTTTTCGCGGCGCTATGTGAAATCATTTCCTTCCGGGTCACGCGGCTTTGAAATCGAGACGGAACTCGTTGTTCATGCGCTTGAACTCAATATGCCGATTTCCGAACTTGTTGCGCCTTACAAGGAGCGGCCGGTTGGATCGCAGAGCAAGCTTCGCACCTATCGCGACGGGCTACGCATTCTCTTTCTCATCGGCTATCTGGTGAAGGAGGAACGCCCCATGGTGTTTTTCTCGTTTGTGGCGGCAGTACTCGCAGCGTTGGCGCTGGTGCTCGGAACAAGTGTCACGCTGGAATATCTGGCCACCGGGCTTGTGCCGCGCCTGCCCACAGCCGTTTTGGCTGTCGGCCTCATGCTGTCATCGCTGCTGGCAGTTTCCTGCGGATTTATTCTTGATACCGTCACACGCGGCCGGCGCGAGGCAAAGCTTCTGGCCTATCTGCGCTACCCGGCGGCGCGATGACCTGGCGCATCATAGCTGGCACCCGCCCGCAATGAGTGGCGGCAGGCTGCCCGTATTCAGCCGTTTCAGGCGTTTTCTCGGGGTGGGCGCCATTGGCTTTGTGGTTGATGCCCTGGTGTTTTTCGCCTCCTTGAACGGGCTTGGCCTGCCTCCACTGGCGGGGCGTATCGTCGCTTCGGCGATTGCCATTATCGCGACCTGGTTTCTCAACCGGCGCTACACATTTGGTGACCGGCCAGCGCGGCATCAGCTGGTGGCATTCCTGCGCTATGGCGCTGCGAGCCTGTCAGGAGCGGCCGCCAATCTGGCGGTTCTTGCCGTTTTTTCGGCACATGATGAAGCCTATGGGCATGTGCCGTCCTATCTGGCCGGGACAGCCGCCGGACTCGTCGTGAACTTTCTGCTCTATGACCGGGTGGTGTTCGCCAAAGGGCGCAAGCCGTCCTGAAGGCACAGCATGTGTCACAAAGCTGTCGTCGTTCCGTGGCTCTTTGCGCCATCACCTCGACTTGATGCGATTCCTACGCTGCTCCTTTCAAATCTGCACAGCCTTGCTATGACAGGCAGCTGAGATGACGTGGTGTCGATTGACCGCGTTTGGCCAGCGCGTCGCCGGCATGTCCTCATGCTTGCGTTGAGGTGATATCTCCGGACAACATGATGGTGGGACAATGCGTATTGCGATGGTGGGATCGGGCTATGTCGGTCTGGTATCGGGAGCGTGCTTCGCCGATTTCGGCCATCAGGTTGTCTGCGTCGATAATGACGCGGACAAGATCGCCGCGCTGGTTCAAGGCAACGTGCCGATCTTCGAGCCTGGCCTTGATGCCTTGCTGCAGATCAATTTGCGCGCCGGCCGGCTGACCTTCACTACCTCGCTTGCCGACGCGGCGCGCGAGGCCGACGCCATCTTTATCGCCGTTGGCACGCCGACCAGGCGCGGCGATGGCCATGCCGATCTCAGCTATGTCTACATGGCGGCTGAAGAGATCGCTGATGTTGCCCGCGACGGGACGGTGATCGTCACCAAATCGACAGTGCCGGTAGGGACGGGTGATGAGGTTGAGCGCATCCTCAAAGCACGACGCCCTGAGGCGCATCTGCCGGTCGTCTCCAATCCGGAATTCCTGCGCGAGGGCGCGGCGATCGAGGATTTCAAGCGGCCTGACCGCATCGTTGTCGGCACCGACGATGACGACGCGCGCCGGGTGATGAGCGAAATCTACCGCCCGCTTTATCTCAATCAGGCGCCGCTGCTTTTTGTCAGCCGGCGAACCTCCGAGCTCATCAAATATGCGGCCAATGCGTTTCTGGCGATGAAAATCACCTTCATCAATGAAATCGCCGATTTGTGCGAAAGATTGCAGGCGGACGTGCAGGACGTGGCGCGGGGCATCGGCTTGGACAATCGCATTGGTGGCAAGTTCCTGCATGCCGGGCCGGGCTATGGCGGCTCGTGTTTTCCCAAGGATACGCTGGCGCTGGTCAAGACGGCCGAGGATGTCGGCAGCCCGATGCGCATCATCGAGACGGTGATTGATGTCAACGACAAGCGTAAGCATCGCATGGCGCAAAAAATTATCACGGCATGTGGCGGCTCGGTTGCCGGCAAGCGCATCGCTGTTCTAGGCCTTGCCTACAAGCCCAATACGGATGATATGCGCGATGCCCCATCCCTCACCATCATTCCGGCGCTGATCGCGGCTGGCGCGACCATCATTGCTCATGATCCGGAGAGCATGGAATCGGCACGGCCTTTGCTGACGGGCGTCAGGATGATGGATGACCCTTACGCGGTGATCGACGGCGCCGATGCGCTTGTCATCATCACCGAGTGGAATGCCTATCGGGCGCTTGATCTGAAGCGCGTGCGCGAGACGTTGGCAAAGCCCGTTGTGGTTGATCTGCGCAATATCTACCGGCCGGCGGAAATGGCGGCGCTGGGATTTTCCTACCACGCCGTCGGGCGTGGCTGACGGTGGGAAGCGATTGAGCGATGGATGTGACAACGTCAAAAATGGTAGCGGAGGAGGGACTTGAACCCCCGACCCCAGGATTATGATTCCCGTGCTCTAACCAGCTGAGCTACTCCGCCCCGCACGATGGCGGACGCGCCAACCATCGCGGAAGGGCGGATATAGGAGGGGGGCTTCCGGCCTGTCAAGGGAAGGGCACTGATTGAGGTGAATTCCGGTAGCGGTCAATAACGGCTGCCGGAATTAAGGTCACACGGCCGGCAGGCGGCTTTTGCCGGCCATCATCGTTTACGCCATCGCTTTCATCGGCATGTCGCCTTCTGCATAGGGCAGTTCGGGGCGCATGAGGAAGGTCGAGACGGCGCCAACCGCCAGCAGCCCCATCGACATGATAAACGGCAGTTCCCAATTGCCGGTCCAGTCGATGACGTAGCCCGCCACGACGGGCGAAACGATCGCTGCGATTGCCGAGCCGGTGTTCATCAGGCCTGCGGCGGTGCCGGAGTATTTCGGCGCGATATCCATCGGTATTGACCAGATCGGGCCGATGATCAGCTCGGCGAAGAAGAAGCCGGAGGCAAGGCAAATCGCAACCGTGGTGATGTCGTGATAGTACAGGATCGGCAGCAGCGACAGGAAGGCGCCGACGAAGCCGAGCAGGATGATCGACAAGCGGGCGAGGCGGATATTGCCGGTGCGATGCAGGATCTTGTCCGACAAGACGCCACCCAGCGTGTCGCCGACCACACCGGCGAGGAATACGCCAGCTGCAAAAATCGCCGATTGCTTGATGTCGATCTTGTAGTTGTTGAGGAAGAAGAGCGGCAACCAGTTGAGGTAAAGCCACAACGTCCAGCCATAGCAGAAATAGGTGAGCGTCACGGGCCACATTCGCTTGAAGAGCGGGCCAAGTGGTGCCGACGGGCGCGGTCCAGGCCGCCTGGCTGGCAGGATTGCCAGTTCTTCCGGTGTGATGGCGGGATGGTCCTTGGGCTCGTCGCGGAAATACCAAACCCAGGCGATGACCCAGATGAAGCTCACCAGGCCGAGAATGACGAAGGAGCCGCGCCAGGTGAATGCCTCGGTCAGGGCGGCGACAATCGGCGGGGTGATGGCATTGCCGAGGCGGGCGAAGGAATGGGTGATGCCTTGGGCAAATCCACGCTGGCCCGGCGCCGTCCAGTATTGCATGGCGCGCGTTGCGGTCGGGAAGGTCGCCCCTTCGCCGATACCAAGGAGAAAGCGCACCAGGAACAGGCTGAGGAAGCCGCCGGCAAGGCCGGTGAGGACAGTTGCGGTTGCCCAGATAATGCCGCACCAGAAGAGCGTGCGGCGTGGTCCGAAGCGGTCGCCCATCCAGCCACCGAAGATCTGGAACAGGGCGTAGGGGTAGGCAAAGGCGGAAAAGATCCAGCCGAGCTCAATGTTTGAAAAGCCGAATTCCGTCTTGATAGCGCTTGCTGCAGTGCCGATGTTGACGCGGTCAACATAGGTGATGAAATACATCACGCACAGCAGTCCCAAGACGACGTGCGTCGCCTTGAACGGGCTCTTCATGAGCGTACCCTTCAGTTTCCGTCCCTGCCTTGCAGCAAAGAAGGCCCCCGGTTGATCCCGGGGGCGATTATTGTTCAGGCCGCTGCTTGCGAGGCTTGTGGCGCGCTAGAGAGGTAAGCCATGGCTGCGGCGACCCCTCCGGCCTTGTGCGGCACACCGGCGAGTTTAAGTGTCATTTCCACGCCGGCAAGCGTGCCGAGAATGGTGAGATCATTCGTGTCGCCCAGATGGCCGATGCGGAAGACCTTGCCGGCGAGCTTGGAGAGGCCGGTGCCCAATGACAGGTCGAAGCGATCAAGGGCAATCGTGCGGAAGCGGTCGGCGTCATGGCCATCAGGGAGAATCACGGCCGTCAGGACAGGCGAATAAAGACGCTCGTCGCGGCAGAGGATTTCCAGACCCCAGGCGCGGACCGCGCGACGGGTTGCCTCTGCGTGACGTTCATGGCGCGCAAACACCCGGTCAAGTCCCTCTTCGTGCAGCATGTCGATGGCCTCCACCAGACCATAGAGCAGATTGGTCGATGGCGTATAGGGGAAGAAGCCGGTGCTGTTGGGCTTCATCATCTCGTCCCAGGCCCAGTAGGATTTGGGCAGGTTGGATGTTTTCGTCGCGTTCATCGCCTTCTGGCTGATGGCGTTGAACGACAGGCCCGGCGGCAGCATCAAACCCTTCTGCGAGCAGGCAATGGTGACGTCAGCCCCCCATTCGTCATGACGGAAATCGACCGAGGCAAGCGACGAGATGGTATCAACCAGCAACAGCGCCGGGTGCCCTGCGGCATCGATGGCCTTGCGCACTTCGTCGATGCGCGACGTGACGCCCGTCGACGTTTCGTTATGGACAACGCAGACCGCCTTGATCTTGTGGTCCTTGTCCTGCTTCAGCCGGGCTTCGATCGGGCCGGCATCAGCGCCGCCGCGCCAGTCGGTCGGCAGGAATTCGGGAACGAGGCCGAGCCTCAGCGCCATGTTCTTCCACAAAGTAGCAAAATGGCCCGTCTCGACCATCAGGACCGTATCGCCGGATGACAAGGTGTTGACCAGCGCTGCTTCCCACGCTCCGGTGCCGGATGCGGGAAATATAACGACAGGGCCGGCGGTTTTGAAAATGGACTTCATACCCTCCAGTACGCGCTTGCCCAGAACCTGGAAATCAGGACCGCGATGATCAATGACCTGGCGCGACAGGGCGGCCAGCACGCGCTCGGGCACAGGCGAGGGGCCAGGGATCTGAAGGAAATGACGACCGGCATTTCGTGGGCTATTCTGGTTCACGTTTGTCTCCCCTTGAAAAAGTTGGGCCTTGATTAATTGGGCCTTGATTAACTCGGCTTACGGTGCAATGAATAATGAATTCAAAATTATGTCAAGTGACGTTTTGAACGTCGCGAAGGAAATATGAGGGAGAACATGGGCATCGTTCATCGTCCAGGCTTGGAACGTCGTTTGAAGGCGCAGATCGACGGAGAAGTTCATTTCGACAGCTTCAGTCGCGGTCGTTACGCGACAGACGCCTCCTCCTACCAGATGATGCCCATGGGCGTTGTCATCCCGCGCACCGGTGAAGCAGCGGTCGCAGCGCTTGCCATCGCCCGCGAGGAGGGGGTGGCGGTTACCGCGCGCGGTGGCGGCACCTCGCAGGCCGGGCAGACAGTCAACGAGACGCTGGTCATCGATTGCTCGCGGAATCTGACGAAGCTTGTTTCCCTCGACAAGACGGCGCAGACATGTGTGGTGGAGCCTGGTATTGTTCTTGATGAGCTTAACCGCCAGCTCAAGCCCCACGGCCTGTGGTTTCCAGTCGATGTGTCAACCGCTTCGCGTGCCACGATCGGCGGCATGGTGGGCAATAATTCCTGCGGCGGGCGCTCGCTGCGCTATGGCACGACGCGTGACAATGTCATCGGCCTCGATGCGGTTCTGGCCGACGGCAATGCGATGCATTTTGGTGCCGTTCGGGCCGATCTGTCCGATGTGAACGACCTCAGCCGCCGCGCGCTTTTCAGCGATCTGCTGGCGCTCGGCGCACGTGAAGCCGAGGAAGTGGCGGCCCGTTTCCCGGCCGTGCAGCGCCGCGTTGGCGGTTACAATCTCGACGCGCTGGTTCCCAATGGCGACACACATAACATGGCGCATGTGCTGGTGGGCTCGGAGGGTACGCTTGGCTTCACCACCAGGGCAGAGCTCAAATTATGGCCGCTTCTGGGTAAGCGCGGACTTGGCGTCTGCCATTTCGGCTCGTTCCATGCTGCCATGGAATCAGCCCAGCATCTGGTGAAGCTGAAGCCGATTGCCGTTGAACTTGTCGACCGGACGATGCTGGAGCTGGCAGCTGAGATTGCCGTGTTCCGCCCGACCCTTGATGCCTTTCTCAAAGGCAAGCCCGACGCGTTGCTGCTCGTGGAATTCGCGGAGAGCGACGAGGAAAACCGTGTCCGCCTCAAGCAGCTTGGCGAGATGATGGGCGATCTCGGCTTTTCATGGGGCGGCGAGGGCGCGCGCTGGGGCGGGGTTGTCGAGGTCTATGACCCGCTGCTGCAGGCTGGCATCACGGAAGTGCGCACGTCGGGGCTCAACATCATGATGTCGATGAAGGAGGCGCGAAAGCCCGTATCCTTCATCGAGGATTGCGCGGTGCCGCTTGAACATCTGGGCGAATATACCGCGCGCCTCACCGCACTCTTCGAGCGTAACGGCACGCGCGGCACATGGTACGCGCACGCATCCGTTGGCTGTCTCCATGTGCGCCCGGTGCTGAACCTCAAGCTCGACCAGGATGTCGCCACCATGCGGGCGATCGCGGAGGAAGCCTTCGATCTCGTCAAGCAGTTCAAGGGCTCGCATTCGGGCGAACATGGCGACGGGATCGTGCGCTCGGAGTTCCACGAGAAGATGTTTGGCGAACGGCTGGTCGGCGCTTTTGGCGAGATCAAGAAGCGCTTTGATCCGACCGATCTGCTGAACCCCGGCAAGATCGTCCAAGCGCCCAAATTCGATGATCGCAAGGTGCTGCGCTTCAACGATCACTATCACCCGGCCGTCCAGCAACCGGTGCTCGACTGGTCAAGTTTTCCCGGGGCGGCGGCCGGCCTGCAGGGTGCGGTCGAGATGTGCAACAACAATGGCGCCTGCCGCAAGCTTTCGGGCGGCGCCATGTGCCCGTCCTACCGGGCGACGCTGGATGAAAAACATGTGACGCGCGGGCGCGCCAATGTGTTGCGTCTGGCGCTCTCCGGCCAGCTTGGTGCTGACGCCTTCGCCAGTGACGATATGGCTGAGGCCATGAGCCTGTGCGTGTCGTGCAAGGCGTGCCGGCGCGAATGCCCGACGGGGGTTGATATGGCGCGCTTCAAGATCGAGGTGCAGGCAGCGCGACGCCAGAAAAAAGGCCTGAGCCTGCGCGATCGTCTGATTGCCTATCTGCCGCGTTACGCTCCCTATGCGGCGAAGCTGCCCTTCCTGTTCAATCTGCGTGACCGTGTGCCGGGTATGGCGCGGTTGAGCGAGAGCCTGCTTGGTCTCAGCGCCGAGCGTACGCTGCCAGCATGGCGGGCGGATATCTTCGCGCCGGATGCGGATGCGGTGGGGCCGGCCGACGGGCGCGAAGTGGTGTTCTTTGCTGATACGTTCAACCGCTATCAGGAAAGCGAGAATGCGCAGGCGGCGCTGAAAGTTCTGGTGGCAGCCGGTTACCGTGTTCATCTGCCAAAAGCGGCAAGTGGTGGTCCCCGACCGCTCTGTTGCGGGCGCACTTTCATCGCCACCGGGCTGGTTGACGAGGCGCGCAGCGAGATGGAACGTTCGCTCGCGGTCCTCGCTCCGTTTGCCGAGCGCGGTGTGCCGATCATCGGGCTCGAGCCAAGCTGCCTTTATGGTTTCCGCGACGAGGTGCCGGCGCTGCTGCCGACGCCGGCGGCAAAGGCAGTCGCCGCGCAGGCGATGCTGCTTGAGGAATTCCTGGCACGCGAAGCTCAGGCGGGGAATCTAAAGCTCCCGCTCAAGGCCATGAAAAAGAAAGCGTTTCTCCATGGACACTGCCACCAGAAATCGTTTGCCGGGATGGGTGCGGTGGAGCGTGTGCTTCGCCTTGTACCTGAACTTGATGTCGCGGTGATTGAATCAAGCTGCTGCGGCATGGCGGGTGCCTTCGGCTATCAGGCGGAAACCTACGAGGTGTCGAAAGCCATGGGCGAATTGTCGTTGCTGCCGGCGGTGCGGGCTGCTGACAGCGAGGCGATCATCGTGGCTGACGGCACCTCATGCCGCCATCAGATCAAGGATGGCACCGGGCGCCAGGCGATCCATGTGGCGCGGCTGCTCGCCGACAGCCTGGAGCGGGCCTGATAGAACGTAAAAGGGGCGCATCAAGCGCCCCTTTTCGGTTGTGCTGGCGGTCGCTGCTTACTTCAGCAGACCGGCGGCGCGCGCCCATTTATATTTGGCAGCGAGCACCTCGACCGGCTTTTCGGTGGTGTAGGGGTAGGCAACGATGCCGTGATCATAGAGATACTGGCTGGCTTCCTCGACCTCGACGTCACCGGCAAGAGAGGCGACGATCGGCTTGTGGATGCCCTTCTTGCGCATCTCGTCGACCACTTCGACCATGCATTTGGCAAAGACCATCGGCGGGGTGACGATGGTGTGCCAGTAGCCCAGGATAAGGGCGTGGATGCGCTCATCCGACAGGCCGAGGCGCACCGTGTTCTGGTAGGTTGACGGCGGCTCGCCACCGGTGATGTCGACCGGGTTGCCGGCAGCGCCAAAGGGCGGGATGAATTTGCGGAAGGCGGTATCGAGATCCTTCGGCATCTTCATCAGGCTGAGGCCGTTATCGGCGCAGGCATCCGACAGCAGAACACCCGAGCCGCCAGCACCCGTGATGATGACGACATTCTCGCCCTTGGGCGTCGGCAGAACCGGGATGCCGCGGGCAAATTCCAGAAGATTGTTCAAGCTGCGGGCGCGGATGACACCCGACTGCTTCAGCACGTCTTCATAGATCTTGTCATTGCCGGCAAGCGCGCCGGTGTGGCTGGCGGCAGCGCGCGCACCAAGCGAGGTGCGACCGGCTTTCAGCATGACAATCGGCTTCTTCTTGGAGACCCGGCTGGCAACCTCGGCAAATGAGCGACCATCCTTGAGGTCCTCGCAATGCATGGCGATGACCTGGGTGTTATCGTCATCTTCAAAGAAGGTGAGGAGATCATCCTCGTCGATGTCGGATTTGTTGCCCAGTCCGACAATGGCTGACACGCCCATCTTGGCCGAGCGGGAGAAGCCGATGATCGCCATGCCGATGCCGCCCGATTGCGAGGACAGGGCGGCCTTGCCCTTCACGTCATAAGGCGTGCAGAAGGTCGCCGACAAATTCTTGGGCAGATAGTAGAAGCCGTAAATGTTCGGCCCCATCAGGCGCATATCGTATTTGCGGGCGATTTTGATGATCTCGTCCTGCGCTGCGACGTTGCCGGTTTCAGCAAAGCCCGACGGGATGAGAATGGCCCCCTGGATCTTCTTTTCTCCGCACTCGATAAGAGCGGCTGGAACCAGCGGGTGAGGAATGGCGAAGACAGCAATATCGACATTGCCCGGAACGTCCTTGACCGAAGCATAGGCCTTGAGGCCCATGATTTCCGACTGCTTGGGATGGATGGGATAGATCTTGCCCTTGTAGCCGCCATTGATGAGGTTCTTCATCACCGAATTGCCGATCTTGCCGGCTTCGTTTGACGCGCCAATCACGGCAACCGCGTCGGGCTTCATGATGCGGTTCATCTGGCGGACAATGTCGGCCTGCTTCGGGCTGTAGCGCTTCACGGGTACCGTGAAATCGACAACCACGCGGACGTCAGCGGCAATCGCTCCCTTCTCGCTCGCGAAGACCGGGTTCAGATCCATTTCCGAAATCTCGGGGAAATCCGAAATGAGTTTCGACACCTTGGAGATCATGTCAGCGATGGCGCCGCGATCGACGCCCTTGGCGCCGCGCACACCCTTGAGGATTTCAGCAGCCTGGATGCCCTCGATCATCGATTTGGCTTCTGCCTCCGAGGTCGGCGCGAGGCGGAAGGTGATGTCCTTGAGCACTTCAACGAGAACACCGCCGAGGCCGAAGGCCACCAGCTTGCCGAAGCTCGGGTCTGTCACCGCGCCGATCAGCACTTCCTGGCCGCCGCCGATCATCTGCTGGATCTGGACGCCGTCGATCTTGGCTTTCTTGTTGTATTTCTTGGCATTGACGAGAATTTTGGCGTAGCCGGCCTTGACCTCTTCCGCGCTCTTGACGCCGACCATCACACCGCCGGCTTCCGTCTTGTGCAGAATATCCGGCGAGACGATCTTGAGGACGACCGGGAAGCCGATTTTCTTTGCAAGCTTGGCGGCCTCGTCAGCCGATGTGGCGACGCCTTCTTGCGGGACATTGATGCCGTAGGCATCGCAGATGATCTTGCCCTCGGGCGCGGTAAGTGAATCGCGCTTCTCCGCCTTCACCTTGTTGAGGATAGCGCGGACAGCATTCTTATCAACGGCCATTGAGTAATTCCTTGTCTTTGGTCATTTGGATCAGCGGATTCGATGTTTCGGGATCAGGCGGTCAGTATCCGAAGAATTCTTCCAGCGGGCCTTTGGGCAGGGGGACCAGGAACCAGATCTCGAACATGGCAAAGAGCCCAAGCGCGACGCCGGTGCCGACGGCGAGGCCCATGAAAATATTGTATTTTCCAAAGTGCCACATGAAGAGCGCGATATAAAGCGCCGAGGCGACATATATGCCGATGTACTCGATCGTGCCGACATAGATGATGAGCGGGATGAGCACGAGAATGACGCTGTTGAAACCCTCGCGGGTGACAAAGGTCTTGCCTGCGCCGACACGTTTGACCACGCCCTGAAACAGCACGATCAAACTCGCAAGCGCCATGATCACGCCGATGTAGAAAGGAAAATAGCCAGCCGCCGGGCCCTCGGACTCCTTCCAGCCGACACCCAGTTTCAAGCTGTCAAAGATGACGATGGAAGAGGCCAGCAGAAAGAATAACGCTGTCGCAATCTCCATCGCGCGGTTTGAGACCAGCGGGGTTTCGTCGGTTTGTTGTTCGGTGGACATGGCAGGCTCCGGAGGTAACATGGCGCAGACGGGGGGTGGCGCGAGGCCACCCCAACCAGAGTCGGTTATTTGCCGGTTGCGAGGAAGCCAGCTTCCTTCATCAGGTCGTAGTGGGTCTTCTCGGCGGTTGTGAGCCAGGTCTTGAAGGCGTCACCGCTCAGCATGGTCTGATTGAAAGCCCCCTGTTCCATGAATTCTTTCCAGTCCGGCGTTTCGGTGACCTTCTTGAACAGGTCGACGTAATACGCTGTCTGTGCCGGCGTGATGCCGGGCGCAGCGAAAATGCCGCGCAGCATCTGGTATTCGACATCCATGCCTGACTCCTTGCAGGTCGGGATATCGCTCCACGCCATGGTTGCCGTCACCTTGCCCGTATAGGTGCTGCGCTTGGCGTCGAAGATGCAGAGCGGGCGCAGGGCATTGGCGCGCCATTGTGACACCGCTTCAATCGGATTGTTGACCGTCGAATCGATATGCTTGCCGACAAGCTGTACCGCGACCTCGCCGCCGCCCTTGTAGGGGATGTAGGTCATCTTCTTGGGTGCCGCGAGCCGCTCGATGGCCACCGTGATGATCTGGTCTTCCTGCTTGGAGCCGGTACCACCCATCTTCATTTGCCTGTCTTCGCCATTTTTTACGGCGGCGATGTACTCAGCGGGTGTTTTGATCACGCTCTCGGCGTTCACCCAGAGGATGAACTGGTCGAGGGCCAGCATCGAGACGGGCGTGATTTCCTTCCAGTTGAAAGGGATATTGGTGCCGAGCGGTGTGGTGAACAAGTTCGACAGAGTGATGACCAGCTTGTGAGGGTCGCGGTTCGAAACCTTGATATCGAGGAAGGCTTCGGCGCCGGCGCCACCCGATTTGTTCACCACCACCATCGGCTGCTTCATCAGCTTGTGCTTGGTGATGACGCCCTGAATGAAGCGCGCCATCTGGTCGGCGCCGCCGCCCGTGCCGGCGGGAATGAGGAATTCAACCGGCTTGGCCGGCTCCCACCCCTGCGCCATGGCTGTGTCGGGCTGGAAGGCCGCCGTCGCAAGGAACATTGCAGCACCGCATGCGAGCGTTCGGCCTGTCATGCGTGACGTTATTCTCGATGGTCCGAAATTCAATGTGATCGTGGTCATGCTCACTCCCGTTTTTTTGGTTCTGCAAACATTATACCGGTTTCTATCCTGATCGCTTTTGCCTCAGTCTGGCAATATCTTCCTGCCTCGTAGCGTCAGGCCGATACCGATCCGCCCTGGCGGCGCAGCAGCCCCCGCAGCCAGCTGATGGCCGGCCACAGCAGCATGAGGACGCCGAGGGTCATGATGGTCGTGACCAGCGGATTGGCCCAGAAGATCGACAGGCTGCCCTGCGAGGCCAGCATGGCCTGGCGGAAGGAAGATTCGGCCGTATCACCCAGGACAAGCGCCAGAACCAGCGGTGCCAAGGGATATTTGAGCTTGCCGAAGACATAGCCCATCACGCCGAAGACGATCATCAGCCAGACGTCGAATATGGCGTTGTTGACCGTGTAGGCACCAACCGCACAGATCACCATGATCACGGGCGCGACGATGCTGAAGGGTACACGCAGGATTGCTGCAAAGGCAGGGACGCAGGTCAGCACGACAATCAAGCCGACGAGATTTCCCAGATACATCGAGGCAATCAGCCCCCAAACGAAATCGGGCTTTTCGACAAACAGCAGAGGGCCGGGTTGCAGGCCCCAGATCAACAGTCCACCGAGCAGGACGGCGGCGGTCGGCGAGCCGGGAATACCGAGCGTCAGCATCGGCAGCAGGGCGGCGGTGCCGGCGGCATGGGCCGCCGTTTCAGGTGCCACGATGCCTTCCGGATTGCCCTTGCCGAAGGTCTTGGGTTCCTTCGCGAAGCGGCGCGCAAGGCCGTAGCTCATGAAGGAGGCGGGAGTTGCGCCGCCGGGTGTGATGCCCATCCAGACGCCGATGAGGCAGCTGCGCAGCGATGTGGCCCAGTATTTCGGCAGTTGTTTCCATGTGCGCAGCACGGCATCAAGCCTGAGCTTTGCGTGCGCCCCCTTGAATTCCAGGCCTTCCTCCATGCTGGACAGCATTTCGCCAATCCCGAACAGCCCGATGACGGCAACCAGAAAGCCAAAACCTTTGAGCAGGGTGATGAAATCAAAGGTCATGCGCAACTGGCCGGTGATCGTGTCAAGGCCGACCGCTGCCAGCGCGAAGCCGAGGCACATCGCCATGATGGTCTTGAAGGGTGAGCCGGCACCCATGCCGATGAAGCTTGCGAAGGTGAGGAACTGCACGGCAAAAAACTCGGCAGGGCCGAACTTCAGCGCGAATTTTGCGACCAGTGGCGCCAGAAACGTGATGACGATGACGGCGAAGAGCGCGCCGATGAAGGAGGAGGTGAAGGCCGTTGTCAGCGCCTCGTCAGCCTTGCCGTTCTGCGCCATCGGGTGGCCGTCAAAGGTGGTGGCGACCGACCATGGCTCCCCTGGAATATTGAACAGGATGGAGGTGATCGCCCCTCCGAACAATGCGCCCCAGTAGAGACAGGACAGCATGATGATTGCTGATGTCGGTGGCATCGAAAAGGTGAGGGGAAGCAGGATCGCGACACCATTGGCGCCGCCCAGGCCCGGCAGCACACCGATGATGACACCGAGCAGAATGCCAACCACCATCAGTATCATGTTGTAGGGTGTCAGGACGACGGCAAAGCCGTTAAATAAAGCATTGATTTCTTCCACGACCTACCTCCCAGTGTGCCGTCTGCCGAAGCAGGCCACGAGAACGGTGCTGTCATCTTTTGGACAGTTTTCGCGTTCTGGTATACAGTATACCGCACAGTCAGAGCAGTTAAGTCAAGGGCCAGTTTTCTGCTGCGGGGCGCGTGTCAAATGTGCAGCGCGGCAAGTTTTGGCTGGGACACAGCGTTATATTGCAATGCACACAAAACATTTGCGTGATTGTGCTTCGCGTTGACAAGTTGGCATCTGGCATGCCAATTTTTGCTGGCTCGCAATGCGGGATGCAGCTGCATCAGAACAGCCGGACCGCGTTGATGAGACGAGCAACCTCTCAGGGAGGGAGTGATGACCGAGCTTGCCATTGAGCGCGTTGCGCCTGAAGTCACATTCAAGACGCGGGCCTATAGATCCATCAAGCAGGCGATCACAGCGCTTGATATCTACAAATCATCGGATGCGGTGTGGCTGGATGAGCGCAAGCTGTCGGAGCGGCTTGGTATCTCGCGCACCCCCGTGCGCGAAGCAATCGCCATGCTCGAGCAGGAAGGCTTCGTCAAGTCGATGCCGCGGCGGGGCATCGTCGTTCTCAAGAAGAATAATCGCGAAGTCGTCGAGATGATCGAGGCGTGGGCGGCGCTGGAGAGCATGGCGGTGCGGCGGATTGCGCTGCGGGCCAGCGATGAGGACATCGCCTCGCTGCGCCAGCATTTCGAACGCTTTCACGAGGGTCACCGGCCAACCGATTATCTGTCGGAATATTCAACCGCGAACGTTGCCTTTCACCAGGGATTAATCCGCCTTGGGGGATCGCAGACGATCATCGCGCTGACCGAGAACATCCTGCTGCATGTGCGCGGCATCCGCGAGCTGACGATTGGCCGCGACCAGCGTGCCGAGCGCTCGATTGAGGATCATCTGGGAATTATCACCGCGCTTGAGAAGCGCGATGCCGAGCGTGCCGAAAAACTGTCGCGTGACCATACGCTTGGCCTGGCTGCCTATGTCGAAGCTCATGGCGAGGAGATTTTCGGTTAGGTGGCCTACGTAGTCGTGCGTCAAGACGTGCCGCTGATTTTATCTGGAAATTCTATCTGCTTTTTGGATTGATAGCTGAGACCCCACACCTTCAAACAACGAGACGCCGCTCCAGCGGAAATGATCAGGGAGAGATGAGTATGAGTGCAGCAGCGCAAGGCGCCACCGCAATGGTCGCGGAAACCGAACAGGAGCTGACCGATGGTTTCCATCTTGTCATCGATGCTCTGAAGCTCAATGGCGTCAAGACGATCTACGGCGTTCCCGGCATTCCGATCACCGATTTCGGCCGCATGGCGCAGGCCGAAGGCATCCGCGTCATCTCGTTTCGCCATGAGCAGAACGCCGGCAACGCCGCCGCGATCGCCGGTTATCTGACCAAGCAGCCAGGCATCTGCCTGACCGTTTCGGCGCCGGGCTTTCTCAACGGGCTGACGGCACTGGCGAACGCCACGACCAATTGCTTCCCGATGATCCTGATTTCAGGCTCCTCCGAGCGCGAGATCGTCGATCTGCAGCAGGGCGATTACGAGGAGATGGACCAGCTGGCGATTGCCAAGCCGCTGTGCAAGGCAGCCTTCCGCGTGCTGCACGCCGCCGATATCGGCATTGCGGTTGCACGCGCCATCCGCGCGGCGGTCTCCGGGCGCCCGGGCGGCGTCTATCTCGATCTGCCGGCCAAGCTCTTCGGCCAGGTGATGAATGCCGATGCCGGGGCCAAATCACTGGTCAAGGTGATCGATGCTGCGCCAGCGCAGATTCCCGCACCTTCGGCGATCAGCCGGGCGGTCGACGTCCTGAAGAACGCCAAGCGCCCGCTCATCATTTTCGGCAAGGGTGCAGCTTACGCCCAGGCGGACGACACCATCCGCGCTTTCGTTGAAAAGAGCGGCATCCCGTTCCTGCAGATGAGCATGGCCAAGGGCCTGCTGCCCGACACGCACGCGTTGTCGGCGGGTGCTGCGCGCTCGACGGTGCTCAAGGAAGCCGATGTGGTGATGCTGGTCGGCGCCCGGCTCAACTGGCTGCTATCGCATGGCAAGGGCAAGACATGGGGCGCGCCGGGTACGCAGAAATTCGTCCAGATCGATATCGAGCCCAAAGAGATGGATTCGAATGTCGAGATCGTCGCGCCTGTGGTGGGCGATATCGGCTCGTGCATGTCAGCACTTCTCGAGGCGTTGGGCGGCAAGTGGCAGGTCCCTTCACCCGAATGGACGGGGGCCATCAACAAGAAGAAGGAAGAGAATATCGCCAAGATGGCGCCGCGGCTGATGAACAACAAATCGCCGATGGATTTCCATGGGGCGCTTGGCGCGCTGCGCACCGTCATCAAGGAACGGCCGGATGCCATCCTCATCAATGAAGGCGCCAACACGCTCGATCTGGCGCGCGGCGTCATCGACATGTACCAGCCGCGCAAGCGGCTTGATGTCGGCACCTGGGGTGTCATGGGCATCGGCATGGGCTTTGCGGTTGCGGCGGCGATTGAAACCGGCAAGCCGGTGCTGGCGATTGAAGGCGACAGCGCCTTCGGCTTTTCCGGCATGGAGGTGGAGACGATCTGCCGCTACGATCTGCCGGTGTGCATCGTCATCTTCAACAATGACGGCATCTATCGCGGCACCGACGTCAATGGCGCCAGCAATGATCCGGCGACCACTGTTTTCGTCAAGGGGTCGCGCTACGACAAGATGATGGAAGCGTTTGGCGGTATCGGCGTCAACGTGACGACGCCAGACGAGTTGAAACGTGCGGTGGATAAGGCGATGGATTCAGGCAAACCAACCCTCATCAATGCCGTCATCGACCCGGCCGCCGGTTCGGAAAGCGGCCGCATCGGCAATCTCAACCCGCAAAGCGCACTCAAGAAGAAGTGAGGAGGACACTATGACACAGGCTCTCAAAGGGGTTCGCATCCTCGACTTCACCCATGTGCAGTCAGGCCCGACATGTACGCAGCTTCTCGCCTGGTTCGGCGCTGACGTCATCAAGGTCGAGCGTCCCGGGGTTGGCGACATCACGCGCGGTCAGCTGCAGGATATTCCCAAGGTCGACAGCCTCTATTTCACCATGCTCAATCACAACAAGCGCTCGATCACGCTTGACACAAAAAACCCGACCGGCAAGGAGGTTCTCACCCGCCTTATCGAGGAATGTGATGTTCTGGTGGAGAATTTCGGCCCCGGCGTGCTCGACCGCATGGGTTTTCCGTGGGAGAAAATCCACGCCATCAACCCGCGCATGATCGTTGCCTCGATCAAGGGCTTCGGTCCTGGTCCCTATGAGGATTGCAAGGTCTACGAAAACGTAGCGCAATGCACGGGCGGGTCAGCCTCGACAACCGGTTTTCGTGACGGCGTGCCCCTCGTCACCGGCGCCCAGATCGGCGACAGCGGTACGGGACTTCATCTGGCGCTTGGCATCGTCGCGGCGCTCTTCCAGCGCACCATGACCGGCCAGGGGCAGAAGGTCACCTGCGCCATGCAGGATGGCGTTCTCAACCTGTGCCGCGTCAAGCTGCGCGACCAGCAGCGCCTCGATCACGGGCCGCTCAAGGAATACAGCCAATACGGCGAGGGCGTTCCCTTCGGTGATGCCGTGCCGCGCGCTGCCAATGATTCAGGTGGCGGACAGCCGGGCCGCATTCTCAAATGCAAGGGCTGGGAAAGCGACCCCAACGCCTATATCTATTTCATCACCCAGGCGCCGGTATGGGAACCCATCTGCGACATCATCGGCGAGCCGACGTGGAAGAGCGATCCTGATTATGCGACGCCGGCGGTGCGGTTGCCCAAGCTCAACGCCATCTTCGCGCGCATCGAGCAGTGGACGATGACCAAGACCAAGTTCGAGGCGATGGAAATCCTCAACAAATACGACATTCCGTGTGGACCTATTTTGTCGATGAAGGAAATCGCCGAGGATCAATCGCTCAGAGCCACCGGTACGGTGGTTGAGGTTGATCATCCCACACGCGGAAAATATCTGTCGGTCGGCAATCCGATCAAGCTGTCGGCCAGCCCGACCGACGTGGTGCGCTCGCCACTTCTGGGCGAGCATACCGAGGAAGTGTTGCGCAAGGTGCTGAATTTCTCCGATGAGAAACTGGCGGCCATCAAGGCGTCGGGAGCCATCGGGCAGGCGCCGGCGGCAGCAGCGGAATAGATCAAAATGCATCGAGGCGCGGCAGCGACACCGCCGTGCCTCCTGCCACGCGATGCCGGTCCGGCTGGCGGACAGGCACGGTCCATCTAGCTCAAGGAGCAGCGTTGCGATGAGTGGCGCGCATGACATGGCGGTCCTGAATTTTGCGCATCCCGGCAAGGGCCGCAAACGCGCGCAGTCGACACCAAAAGGTCGACAGGTCGATCCTGTGGCGCGAGCTGAGATATTGGCGCTTCTGGGCGATGGCTCGCGCGAGCGTGATCATCTGATCGAGCATCTGCATCTTATCCAGGATCGCTATCATCAGATTTCGGCTGCTCATCTCGCAGCCCTTGCCGACGAGATGAAGCTTGCCTTTGCGGAAGTTTTTGAAACCGCGACGTTCTATGCCCATTTCGATGTGGTGAAGGAAGGTGACCCGGCGATCCCGCCGCTCACCATCCGCGTCTGCGACAGCCTGTCGTGCATGATGGCGGGTGGCGAGGCACTGCTGGGCGCACTCAAGGCAGGCGTCGGACCAGGGGTCCGCGTGGTGCGTGCGCCCTGCGTCGGGCGCTGCGACAGCGCACCGGCGGTTGAGGTCGGCCATCATTTCATCGACCATGCGGATGCCGCAAAGGTATACGCAGCGATTGCGGCGAAGGATACCCATCCGCATCTGCCCGCCACCATCGATTACGACGCTTATGTCGCCGCCGGTGGCTACCAATTGCTGCGACGCCTGCGCGAGGGCACGCTGTCGGATGAGACAGTGCTTGATACACTCGACAAGGCAGGTCTGCGCGGGCTTGGCGGGGCGGGCTTTCCAGCCGGGCGCAAATGGCGCAGCGTGCGCGGTGAACCGGGCCCGCGGCTCATGGCGATCAATGGCGATGAGGGTGAGCCCGGGACGTTCAAGGACAGATATTACCTTGAAAGTGATCCGCACCGCTTTCTTGAAGGCATGCTGATTGGCGCTCATATCGTCGAGGCCGAGGCTGTCTATATCTATCTGCGCGACGAGTATCCGGCTGCTCGCGACATTCTCCTGCGCGAGATGGCCCGGCTGCCGGCGGGCGGGCCGGAGATCATCCTGCGGCGCGGCGCAGGCGCCTACATCTGCGGCGAGGAATCCTCGCTGCTTGAAAGCCTTGAAGGCAAACGCGGCCTGCCGCGCCACAAGCCGCCCTTTCCCTATCAGGTGGGGCTCTTTGGCACGCCGACGCTCATCAACAATGTCGAAACCGTGTGGTGGGTGCGCGACATCATCGAGAAGGGTGCCACCTGGTGGTCGAGCCATGGGCGCAATGGGCGCCAGGGCCTGCGCACATTCTCGGTCTCGGGTCGGGTGCGCCAGCCCGGCATCAAGGTGACGCCGGCGGGTGTCACCATCCGCGAACTCATTGACGAATTTTGTGGCGGCATGGCTGAAGGCCACACCTTCCGCGCCTATCTGCCGGGTGGCGCATCGGGCGGGATATTGCCAGCGGCGATGGATGATATCCCGCTCGATTTCGGTACGCTGGAAAAATATGGTTGTTTCATCGGTTCGGCGGCCGTGGTCGTCCTTTCGCACAAGGATGATCTGAAGGCTGCCGCGCTCAACCTCATGCGTTTTTTCGAAGATGAAAGCTGCGGCCAGTGCACGCCCTGTCGGTCAGGTACCGAGAAGGCCGTCAAGCTGATGGAGCGCGATGTGTGGGACAAGGCTTTGCTTGGCGAACTGGCCGATGTGATGCGCGATGCGTCGATCTGCGGCCTTGGCCAGGCGGCGCCTAATCCGCTTGTCTGCGTCATGAAATATTTCCCGGAAGAATTCGCCTGAAGGAGGCCTCGACGATGACCACGAAAATCGTCTTTGAACTCGACGGCAAGCAGGTTGAAGCGCAAGCCGGCGAAACCATCTGGCAGGTGGCCAAGCGCCACGCCACCGACATTCCGCATCTGTGCTATTCGCCGGCGCTTGATTATCGCGCCGATGGCAATTGCCGCGCCTGCATGGTCGAGATTGAAGGCGAGCGGGTGCTGGCGGCAAGCTGCAAACGCACGCCGGCCATGGGCATGAAGGTGAAGTCCGCGTCCGAGCGGGCGGTCAAGGCACAAAGGATGGTGATGGAGCTGCTGGTCTCCGACCAGCCGGACCGCGCGACCTCGCATGATCCGCAATCGAAATTCTGGGGCTGGGCCGACAAGGTCGGCGTCGATCAAAGCCGCTTTCCCGCCGCCGAGCGCTGGCAGGGCGATCACAGCCATCCTGCAATGAGCGTCAATCTCGATGCCTGCATCCAGTGCGGTCTATGCGTGCGCGCCTGCCGGGAAATCCAGGTTAATGACGTCATCGGCATGGCCTATCGCGGGGCGGACGCCAAGATCGTGTTTGATTTCGACGACGATATGGGCGCCAGCACCTGCGTTGCCTGCGGTGAATGCGTGCAGGCCTGTCCGACGGGTGCGCTCATGCCCTCAAGCCTGCTCGACGACAATCAGACGCGCGTCGTCTATGCCGAGCGCGAGGTCGATTCACTCTGCCCCTATTGCGGAGTTGGCTGTCAGGTCACCTATCAGGTGACGGACGAGGCGATCGTTGCGGCGGAAGGCCGGGCGGGTCCGGCCAATCGCAACCGCCTGTGCGTCAAGGGGCGCTTTGGCTATGATTACATCCAGCATCCCCATCGCCTGACGAAGCCGCTGATCCGTCTGCCGGGGATGGCCAAGCATGCCAATGATCAGGTCGATCCTGCCAATCCGTGGACGCATTTCCGCGAGGCGAGCTGGGAGGAGGCGCTTGATGCGGCCGCCGGCGGCCTTACAGCCATCCGCGAGCGTGAGGGAGCAAAGGCGCTTGCCGGTTTCGGGTCGGCCAAGGGGTCGAACGAGGAAGCTTATCTCTTCCAGAAGCTCGTTCGCACCGGCTTTGGCTCGAACAATGTCGATCACTGCACGCGTTTGTGCCACGCCTCGTCGGTCGCGGCACTGATGGAGGGGCTGAATTCCGGTGCGGTTTCAGCACCGTTCTCGGCGGCGATGGAGGCTGAGATCATCATCGTCATCGGCGCCAATCCGACGGTCAATCATCCGGTGGCGGCGACCTTCATCAAGCAGGCGGCCAAGCGCGGCGCTAAGCTCATTGTCATGGACCCGCGCCGGCAGGCACTGTCGCGCCATGCCAGCCATCACCTGCAGTTCAAGCCCGGCAGCGATGTGGCCATGTTGAATGCCATGCTGCACACCATCATCAGCGAAGGGTTGACCGACCAGCAATATATCGCTGGCTATACGGAGGGTTTCGAAGCGCTGAAGGAGCGCATCAAGGATTTCCCGCCGGAGAAGATGGAAGCCGTCTGCGGCATCCCCGCGGAAACACTGAAGGAGGTGGCGCGGCTTTACGCCACGTCGAAAGCCTCGCTCATTTTCTGGGGCATGGGGGTCAGCCAACACGTGCACGGCACCGACAATGCACGCTGCCTGATCGCGCTTGCGCTCACCACGGGCCAGATCGGCCGGGCGGGGACGGGCCTCCACCCGCTGCGTGGTCAAAACAACGTTCAAGGTGCGTCCGACGCCGGCCTCATCCCGATGGTTTTCCCTGATTATCAGTCGGTGGAGAAGGCGGAGGTGCGCCGGATTTTTGAGGAGTTCTGGGGCCAGTCACTTGATCCGGTACGCGGGCTGACGGTCGTCGAGATCATGAACGCCATCCACGCCGGCTCGATCAAGGGCATGTATGTGGAGGGTGAGAACCCGGCGATGTCGGACCCCGATCTTCAGCATGCGCGGCAAGCGCTTGCCAAGCTTGATCATCTGGTCGTGCAGGATCTCTTCCTCACTGAAACAGCTTTCCATGCGGATGTCGTTTTGCCGGCTTCTGCCTTTGCCGAGAAAGTTGGAACGTTCACCAACACCGACCGCCGGGTGCAGATGGCACGCCAGGTGGTCAAGCCGCCCGGCGAGGCGCGACAGGATCTGTGGATCATCCAGGAGATCGCCAGGCGCATGGGTTGCGAGTGGAATTACAACGGACCGGGGGATGTCTTCACCGAGATGGCACAGGTGATGCCGTCTTTGAAAAATATCACCTGGGAGCGGGTGGAGCGCGAAGGCGCGGTGACCTATCCAGTCGACCATCCCGACCAGCCGGGGAACGAGATCATCTTCGCCACCGGCTTTCCGACCACGAGCGGGCGTGGCAAAATCGTGCCGGCTGCCGTTACCTCGCCTGATGAGGTGCCTGACGCGCAGTATCCCATGGTGCTGTCGACAGGGCGTGTGCTGGAACATTGGCATACGGGTTCGATGACCAGACGTTCCGGCGTGCTCGATCAGATCGAACCTGAGGCGGTCGCCTTCCTGTCACCGCGTGAAATCGCACGTCTGGGGCTGGAGGCGGGCGCAATGATGCGCCTTGAAACGCGGCGCGGCGCGATCGAGGTAAAAGTTCGTGCCGACCGCGATGTGCCGGAGAACATGGTGTTCATGCCGTTCTGTTACGCGGAGGCGGCGGCAAATCTGCTGACCAATCCGGCACTCGATCCATTCGGAAAAATCCCCGAGTTCAAATTCTGCGCGGTGAGGGCGGTGGCGGTTGGCGCGGCGGTAGCGGCGGAATAGTCAAAAAAACCCGCATGCTTGCCGGCCTCATAAGGCCCGGCTAGATTGCGGGAATGATTAAACGTGCCCAGGATTTGAACCGCCGCCAGCTGATGGCTGCGGCAGCAACAAGTCTCGCCCTGTCATCGTCGCGGCTCCGTGCGGCTGAAAAACTGACAATCTTTGCTGCCGCCTCCGTGAAAGACGCCTTCGATGAGACCGCTGCCGCCTTCAAGGCGGGTGGCGGGCCTGAGACCAGCATCAGCTATGCAGCCTCATCCCAGCTGGCGCGCCAGATCGCTAACGGGGCACCTGCGGATATCTTCATCTCGGCTGATCTTGAATGGATGGACTGGCTTGAGCAGGGCGGTCATATCGAAAAACAAAGCCGCCGCACGCTGCTTGGCAACAGCCTTGTGATGATCGGGGGCGCTGACAGCACGCAGCGGCTGACGCTTGATAGCGGCCTTGATCTTGATGGTCTCATTGGTAACGGTCGGATGGTTATTGCCGAACCTTCAAGCGTGCCTGCTGGCCGCTATGCGAGGCAGGCGCTTGAAAATCTTGGCCTCTGGACCAAGAGTGAAAAGAAGCTGGTGTTTGCTGCCAATGTGCGGGCAGCATTGGCGCTGGTGGCGCGTGGTGAAGCGGGTTTTGGTATTGTCTATGCGACTGACGCGATGGCTGAGAGCAAGGTCAAGATCATCGGGCGCTTCGATCCGGCGCGCCATGCGCCCATTCTCTACCCCATCGCCAAAACCCGACAGGGCAGCGCAGGCGCTGATGCTTTCCTTGCCTTTCTTACCACGCCGCCCGCCAGAACCCTGTTCGAGCGTTATGGCTTCCGCTATCTCTTCGACAGCCGCGCCTAGGCGGCACGAACCGGCAGGCACCTGATGGGCCTCAGCAGCGAGGAATGGACGGCGGTTACGCTGACGCTAAGGGTGGCGCTGGTTGCATGCTTGTGCGCGCTGCCCGTTGCCATCGCTGTCGCCTACCTGCTCGCAAGGCGCAACTTCCCCGGCAAGGCACTGCTTGATGCGCTGGTCTATCTGCCGCTGGTCCTGCCGCCGGTTGTCACTGGCTATGCACTGCTGATCCTCTTCGGGCGCAAGGGCGTGATTGGGGCCTGGCTTGAGCAGTTCGGCATCGTGCTGGCGTTCCGCTGGACGGGCGCGGCACTGGCTGCCGCGGTCATGGCGTTCCCGCTGATGGTGCGTGCGATCAGGCTGGCGTTCGAAAGCGCTGAAACGCGCCTTGAGCAGGCAGCCTCTACTCTGGGGGCTGGGCCTTTCTGGCGGTTTTTGACCATCACTTTGCCGCTTGCCTTCCCGGGGATACTCGCCGGTTTTATCCTTGCCTTCGCCAAGGCGCTCGGCGAATTTGGCGCAACAATCACCTTCGTCTCGAATATCCCGGGCGAGACCCAGACGATTGCAACCGCCATCTACACGCTGATTGATATTCCCGGTGGCGAAGCGCGCGCTTTGCGCCTGGCTGCCGTGTCGCTGGTGATTTCCTTTCTGGCGCTGCTTGCCTCGGATGTCCTGTCGCGGCGTGCGGCCCCGGGCAGACGGCTATCCCATGATTGAAATCGCGGTTGAAAAGCGGCTTGGCTCCTTCAATCTGGATATCAGCCTGCGATTGGGCGAGCGGGTAACGGCGATCTTCGGTCCGTCCGGTGCCGGCAAGACGACACTGCTCAGCCTTGTTGCGGGCCTGATGACGCCTGAGCGCGGGCGGATCGTGGTTGAGGGGCGAGCGCTCTTTGACAGCCATGGTGGAATTAACCTGCCCTCCCATCGCCGACGCATCGGTTATGTTTTTCAGGACATACGGCTCTTCCCGCATCTGAATGTCGCTGCCAATCTTGATTACGGGCGGCGCGCACTTGGCCTTCCAAGGCAGGCGGCCGAGATGGAGCGGGTGACGGCGCTGCTCGATATTGGACGTCTGCTGAAGCGCAGGCCGTCAACGCTTTCAGGAGGTGAGGCGGCGCGGGTTGCCATCGGGCGGGCGCTCCTCGGCAAGCCTTGTCTGCTGCTCCTCGATGAACCGCTTGCTTCGCTTGATGCGGCCCGCAAGCACGATATCCTGCCCTATCTCCGGCGCCTTGCTGACGAGGGTGGCGTACCGATGCTCTATGTGTCGCATGCCGAGGAAGAGGTGCGCCAGCTCGCCCAGCGTATTGTGCGGATTGATAATGGGCTGGTATCAAGCGCTGACTGACGCCTATTCCGCTGCAATCAATCGTGACTTCATGGCTTCGCGACCGATGATGCGGTGCTGGTCAACGGGCATGTCGCGGCGCACCCGCTCGATCATCGCCTTGTCGAGCCTGGCGGTGACGATGCCCGGCCCGTCGGACGCCTTGGCGATGACATGCCCCCACGGATCGGCAGCCAGCGAGTGACCGTATGTCAAACGCTTGTCGCCGCGCGCGGAGGTGAAGAAACCGCATTGACCGGCAGCAAGCACATAGGCCTGCGTTTCGATGGCGCGCGCGCGCAACAGCACGTCCCAGTGATCCTTGCCGGTCTGGACGGTGAAGCTTGAGGGTACAGCGATGACGTTGGCGCCGGCATCCACAAGGGCCTGGAAGAGTTCAGCAAAGCGCAGATCGTAGCAGATGGTGCAGCCGATGCGGAAACCCTCGCAATCATAGGTGACGATGTCGCGGCCGCCGCGAATGGTGGCGGATTCACGGTATTCGACGCCGTCGGGCGTAACGATATCGAAAAGATGGATCTTGCGGTAACGCGCCACTTCCTTGCCGTCGCGGTTGAAGACGCAGGTGGTGTTGTAGACGCGCTCCTCGCCGGGTATGGCCTCCAGCAAACTGCCGGCATGAATCCAGATGCGGTGGCGGATGGCAAGCTGCCGGATGGCCTCATAGGCCTCACCGCCCGGCACCTGATCGGCGTGGGCAATTTTGTCCTTCGTGCCACCGCCTGCCCAGTTGAAATGCTCGGGCAGGAGAATCCAGTCGGGTTTTTCACTGGCCACCGCCTGGTCGATGAGGCGGCTTGCCTCGGCGATGTTGGCGGCCTTATCCGAGACCGAATTCATCTGGATCAGGGCGATTTTCATGGGTCCGGCTCCGCAGTATACGAGTTGGGAGATGACTGTGATGCGCGTCATCGCGCCGGTCAATATCAGCCTGGCTACAGCCCGAGATAGGCCTGCCGCACCCGATCATCGCCCAGCACCGCTGCGCCGCTGCCAGAGAGGACGATGCGTCCATTCTCCAGCACGTAGGCATATGCCGACAGCTTCAGCGATTGCGCGACGTTCTGTTCAACCAGAATGCAGGTCAGTCCCGATTGGCTGAGGCTGCCGATGGTGGCGAGCATGTCGCTGACCAGGGCAGGCGAGAGACCAAGCGAGGGCTCGTCGAACATGATCAGTTCCGGCTCGCCCATCAGGCAGCGGCCGATTGCCAGCATCTGCTGTTCTCCGCCCGACATCGTGCCGGCATTCTGCCGGCGCCGTTCGCTGAGGCGCGGGAACATGGTGTAGACGCGCTCAAGGTTGCGCTTCCTGCTGGCGCGGGCGCGCGGGAGCATGGCGCCCATCGCGAGGTTTTCCTCGACCGTCAGCGTCGGAAAGACCTGGCGACCCTCGGCGACCTGGCCGATGCCAAGATCGCACACCTGATGACCGGGAAGACCGGTGATGATGCGCTCCTTGTAGCTGATTTCGCCCGAAGCTGCGCTCAGCATGCCGGCGATGGTGCGGATGAGCGTGGTCTTGCCGGCGCCGTTAGCCCCGACGATGGCCGTGATGCTGCCGGCGGGGACGTCGAGCGAGACGTTATCCAATGCTTGCGCATCACCATAGAAAACAGAGAGGTTGCGAATGCTGAGCATCAGCTGGCAACCTCCGTTCCAAGGTAGCTTTCAATCACCTTGGGGTGGCGGGCAATCTCTTCAAGGCGCCCGGCGGCGATGGTCGCGCCATGGTTGAGAACATGGACATGGTCAGCAAGGGCAGCGACCGCGCGCATGACATGTTCGATCAGGAGCAGCGTGACGCCTGCTGCGGCGACATTGCGCAGGATGGCGACGATGCGATCAATCTCGCTCGGCCTGAGGCCGGCCATCACCTCGTCAAGCAGCAGCAGGCGCGGCGATGTGGCAAGGGCGCGCGCCACTTCGAGGCGCTTGCGGTCAGGCAAAGTGAGGGAGGATGCACGTTCAGCGCGGCGCGGGGCGAGATCGAGCTGGCGCAGGACATCGTCGGCATGGCGATGGGCGGCATCCATGTCGGCGCAATGCAGCATGGCGCCGATGACGACATTTTCATGGACGGTCATGGCCGGAAACGGGCGAACGATCTGGAAGGTGCGTGCCAGGCCACGCCTGCAGATGAGATGGGGCGCCAGGCCGTCGATACGCTCACCGCCGAAGATGATCCTGCCCTGATCGGGCTTGAGCGCACCGGAAATGAGATTGAAGAGCGTTGTCTTGCCGGCGCCATTGGGGCCGATGAGCGCGAAGATGCGACCTGCCTCGACCTGAAGCGAAACCTCATCTAGCGCCACCAGACCGCGGAAGCGATGCGTGATCCCCTGCACCTGCAGCAGCGCGGTCATCGGAGTGCTCTCGGGGCGAGGCCCAGACGACGCGACAGGCCAGGCCACACGCCGTTGGCATTGGTGGAGATGATCACCATCAGCAGCGCGCCGTAGGCCAGAAGGCTGGCGCCAGGTACGGCGTGACCGACAAGCCGCTCGGTGAGCGCGATCAATATCTGCCCGAGGGGGGTGAGGATCAGGGCGCCGATGACCGGGCCCATGAGCGTTCCCAGCCCGCCGACAATCGGCCCCATGATCATGATGATGGAGCGCGAGACGTCGAACGCATCGCTGGGGAAGAGGTTGCGCTGGTAAAACGCATAAAAGACCCCGGCAAGCGACGTGATGGCGGCTGACACGATGATGGCCGCAAGTTTTGCCCGGTAGATATCGATGCCGAGCGCGCGCGCTGCTTCCGGCTCCTCGCGGATGGCAAGCCATTCATGGCCGAGGCGCGAGGCACGCAGGGCCGCAGCCGCCACAAAGCTTGTGATCGCCAGCCCGAGCATCAGATAGTAAAATTGCAAAGGTCCGCCGGACAACGTCCACAGCCCCGCATCGGCTGCCGGTATCAGCGGGATGAACAGGCCGGCTGCGCCGCCGCCGCCGGCCCAGTTATCAAAGGCAATACGGGCCATTTCAGCAAAGGCGATGGTGAGGAGCGCAAAGTAAACGCCGCCGATGTCATAGCGAAAGGCAAGCCAGCCGATGACAATGCCGCAGGCACAGGCGATGCCCATCGCCGGCACGGCCGCAAGCCAGGGTGGAATGCCATAGTTGACCCATAACAGAGCTGCGACATAGCCGCCGATACCGCTGTAGAGGCAATGGCCAAGCGAAAGCTGGCCGCAGAAACCCATCATGATGTTCCATGCCTGCCCGACGGCGGCGTACCAAAATACGAGGATCATGATCGACATCAGGTAGCGATCAAGGAAGGCCGGGCCGAGAATGAGCGCTCCGACAAGACCCAGAAATGCCAGACGCTGGCGGCGGTCAAGCTGGCCCAAGAGGCGGTGCAAGGTCGGATGCATGATTATCCGCCCTTTCCAAACAAACCTTGCGGGCGCAGCACCAGCACCAGGACAAGCACCGCGAATGACGCCAGCGATTTCATTGACGGCGCCATCACCAGCGAGGACAACGCCTCGGCCACCCCAATGAGAATGCCGGCAAACAGCGCACCGATCAGCGAGCCCAGCCCGCCGACGATGACGACCGTGAAGGCGAGCAAGGTCATGCCCGGCGCCAGGGAGGGATTGGGATCGATGATCGCCGTCTGCATGGCGCCGGCCGCCCCGACGCAGGCCAGACCCAGCCCGAAGGTGAGCGCATAAAGGCGTCGGGTATCAAGGCCGACAATTGCTGCAGCCAGACGATTGTCGGCGCAGGCGCGAATGGCGGTACCGGTGTCGGTGAGGCGAAAGAAGGCAAGCAGCATCAGGGCGACAACAAGCGAGCCGATGGCGGCATAGACGCGCACCGCGTCAATGATGAGAGGGCCGGCGAGCCAGCTGTCGAGCGAGTATGACAGCTCGGCGTGACGCGCCTCAGGGCCAAAGATCATCAGGCAGCCATTCACCAGCACAATCGCCAGCCCGACCATGAGGATGAACTGGTCATGCTCGGCGCGGGCAACGAAGGAATTGATGAGCGCGCGCTGGAGCAGGTAGCCAACGCCAAAGAACAGCGCCGCAATTGGCAGGGCGGCCAGGAAGGGATCAAGTTTGAGCCAGAAAAACAGCAGATAGGCGATATACATGGCGAGCACGGCGAATTCACCATGAGCGAAGTTGACCACCCGGACGATGCCGAAGATGACCGACAGTCCAAGCGCCATGAGCCCGTAGACGAGCCCGGTCAGAACACCCTGGACGATGACACTGGCTGAGAGCGTTAGTGACATGATGACGGGCCGCAAATGTGAGATGGGCTTGATGTGTGCCGGGCTTAATCCATTGCCGTGCCTGCGCGCAACCGTCGCCCGGGCACTAGCGCGTTTTGGTACTGCGTCCGCGCGGTTCAATGTTGAGGACAAGCCGGCAGCGACCGGACGCGCCGACGGTGCGGCAGCGATTGCCGGATGTCACGGCGTGGCGCTTGCGCCCACGCCATTTTCTCGGTGGCGCGGGGCCTTCCACCGCTTCAGGGAGTGCGTCGGATGGCGCGGCGATTTTGGGGGCGGCGGGGCGGGCGGCGATAGCGGCGAGGAGAGCGATGGGGGCTGCGAGTGTCTGCTCGCTCTCGGTATCTATTCTGGCGCTCGTGAGGCTTGCCGCTTCCGGCGTCGATGCCCCCTGGCAGGTGGCAGCGCAGACCTGGTCCTTGGCCTGACGCCGGGCAAGAGTGATCGATATATAGTCTTCGATTGCGGGTGCGGCATCGGCGACATCGACGGCGCCGCCATATGCTTTGCGCAATTCAGCGATCAGTGATTGGCGGTCGAGCTCCGGCGCCGGGCAGGTCCTGACGCAGGCATTGATGCGCTCAGCCGCCGGGGCAATCGCCTCGCTCGCCAGAGGTGGTGTAATCGGCTGCCCGGTCGCGTCGCGCAGGCGGCCATCGCCGGTTACTTCGAGAACATGATGACCCTGCTGGCAGATTTCTCGGTCAAACGACAAGGGCGCCAGCTGGAATCGCGGAACGGCTCCGGTGACGGTTGGCAAAGGGCCACGCTCGGGATGGGGAACGGCGCGCACGATCGCATACTTCACATCATGGCCGCAGCGATTGAGGATAGCGCCGTGAAAGCGGCAGGTATCGCCGGTTTTCTCAACCGATTTCAGCCGCTCGACGGCCAGGCACGCCTCCTGCGCATCAGCCGGCATCGCCGCCAGGCCGACGGTCAATCCAAACGCCGCAATGACGGCGATGGATAGCCGCGCCGATGGTGAGCCGCGAGCCGGCATCGTTGCTGTCACCAATTCAGCTCCGGCCCTGCCAGCCTGGCATCGGCATGACCGGCGCTGTAGTGGCGATATCGGCTGGAAGCACGACCGTCGGGGTCCGCTTGATGTTCTGGACGCTGACAGACGCAATATTGGGATTTTGTCCCTTCGCGTCGAAAGTGATCGGCCCACCGGTCATCACATGCTCAGTGATATTCGAGGCGCGAATGGCTGCCATCAATTCGGGTCCGTTACTGGTGCCGGCGCGCTTGAAGGCGTCGGCGGCGATAAGGAAAGCTTCAAAAGTAAAGCCGGCGTTGAGACAGTCGACCGCGAAGCGGTTGCTCGGATTGGCCTTGGCAAAGGCTTTTTCGAGCGCGCTCGTCATTGCCGATTTCGGATTTACCCAGGGAACGTTGTAAATCATGAAATCTGACAGCGGGCCGAGCGTCTGGAAAAACTCCTCATCATATAAGCCGGGTGAACCGGGCGATATGATGGCCTTGGGCTCAAAGCGCTGGCGCACCATGTCGCGCACCAGTTTGACCGCATCGCCCGCGCGAGTGACGACCATGACGATGTCCGGGCTGAGCGAGCGCAGGCGGGTGACTTCGACCGACAGATCCTGGGCACGCGGATCATAGGCAATCGAGTCAAGCAGCTTGAACGGCAGGTTTGCCTTGGGAAAGAGGGCATCCATGGCGCCGCGCTGGGCGGTGCCGAAGGTGTCGTTGGCATGAAGAAAGACAGCGCTCTGGTAGCTGAGTTTCTGCGCATCGAGAAGTGATGCGATCAATTTCAGGCCGTTTGCCACCAGTTGGCCACCAGTCTGGAAATTGCGGACCAGGAACTGGTAGCCCTGTTCGGTCAGTTGCGGGGCAGCGGCGATGTTGACGATGAACGGAACCTTGCGCTGCTCGCAGACCTGGGCGATTGCCAGCGCAGCGCCTGATTCAAAAGGGCCAACGAGGGCCTGCGCGCCCTCGTTGATGGCGCGTTCGGCCTGCGTGCGGGCGGTTTCGACATTGCTTTCAGTGTCGATGTGAACGATCTCGATCGCGTGGCCCAGATCGGTCAGAAGGGCCTGGGCCGCCAGGGCGCCGCGATGACAGCTTTGTCCGGCAGGTGCGAGGAAACCAGATCGTGGCAGCAGGCTGGCGACGCGCAATGATTTTGCCTGGGCGCGCGTGGCCGGTGGAGCGGCAAGCGTGGCGAGGCTGAGAGTTGTGCCTGCAAGCAGAAGGGTGCGCCGGTCAACACGCGCGGCGCCGAAGTGTGGTCCTGATCGTGACATGTGCCATCCTCCCCGGTTGTGTCTGGAGGGATGTTAGGCGTCGAAGACGCGGGCGGCAATCACCCCGAAGCGGCGACAGGCTGACAGCCGATGTATGCCCGCACCCGCCGCATGCGTGAGAATAAACGGCTGCTACATCGCCGGTTTCTGGCGATCTTCCAGTTTTTCAAAAACGAGTGCTGCCAGATATCCGTAAATGACGTGGCCAACGAGGCTCATATAGGACAATTCGCCGCCCTCGCCGAGGAGGTAAAAGGACAGCCCGGCAATCGGCGCCATCAGGCCGAGCGCGAAGAACCACGTGAAATTGCCCCAGCTGATGCAATTGGCAATACGCTCATCGCGGTTGATCAGGCGGCTGAAGACGAGAGCGATGACGGCAGTCAGAAACATGAACTTTGCCGGCGTAAACATGCCTGCGCTGATGTCGCGGAAAATACTGAAGCTGAAGGTTATGATCACGATGGCATCGAGAATGACCGGCCAGCGCGGGACATGGCGCGATACAGCGAAATATATGATCGGATAGCCGACGAGACCGATGCCATAATGGACAGCCTCGCGGAACAGGCGTGGCAGATTAAGACCTGCCAGATGTTGGGCCAGCGCATCGAGAAGACCTGCAGGTTCCAGCGGGTAGCCGACGATGAGCGGGGTGAACAGACGCGCCCAGCACTCCCAGACAAAAAGGCCGATCGCCCCGCCAATGACCAGATTGATGATGGTTCTGGTGGAGGGAATGATGAGAGATGAAGGGGCGGGCGTCTGCATGCTCATGACTTTCCGGCAAGTCGCGAAGGATTTCAACCCAGCCGTGCCGCAGGCAGGGAGTTGCAAAAATATTCCATATATATCTGGCACATATGGTGATGGCGCTGAACTTGGTAGTAGGCAGGATCGTTATTTCACGTAGCGGTCAAGATTGCGCGCGATCTTTTCGGGGTCAGAATTGTTGGGAAAAAGGGTAACGAATTTGCCGTCCGGTCCCATGAGGAACATCAGTGTTCCGTGGTCGATGATGTAAGGGTGGCCGTTGCTGGACGGATGCAGCAATTTATGGCGCTGCACACGGTAGGCGCGGGCGGCGGCTTCGACTTCGGCGACGCTGCCGGTGAGGCCAATGAGGTTTGGATTGAAATTGGCGACATAGGCCGACAGCACTGCCGGGGTGTCGATTTCGGGGTCAACGCTGATAAACAGAGGCTGGATTTTTTCAGCCGTTGCCGGCGATACCATCTGCAGCGCTGCCGTCATGTTGGCCATGTCAATCGGACAGAGGTCGGCGCAACTGGTAAATCCGAAATAGACGAGCAGATAATGACCGCGATAGGTCTCGTCGGTAACCCGGTTGCCACGATGATCGGTGAGCGTGAATTTGCCGCCAAAGCGGTTGGCGAGCGGGTCGCGCGCCAGGTTATCGGCATCCTCCTTGTCGGACGTCGGTGGCACGGCGATATGGGGCCCAGTGCCATGCGCGAACAGGGGCGATGCCAGCAGAGCGCTGGCAATAACAGCGAACACGGCCATGATACGAGACATAGCGGTCTGATTCCTATGCAGGCTTGCGTTCAAACGACGAACTATTATCCAGCGGTGCCAGCCCGAGCCATGTAAGCGGTGTTTTGCGCTCAATCTTACGGCTTGGGCGCAAGCCCCGGAATGCCCAGGGGGCCGCTTTTCTTGACGATTTCGACGACCAGCGGATCCTTGCGGAACCATTCGTCGGATTCGCCGTTCCTGGCCTTCCACGCAACCTCGAAGCCGTCGGCATCCTTCCAGTCCGCGCTGCCAGCAGCACGATAGCGCTGAACGAACAGCAAGGGCATTTTTGGATTCTTGATCAGCAGGCCATCCACTTCGATCGGCTTGGCGCAGAAGGGCAGAACCGATTCATTGGCATTGGCAAAAAGCGGCGGGCCCTTGGCAATGAGATAAATCGTGCTGTCGTCGGTCTTGAGACCAAGAACACGTTTACCCTCGCCGCATTCCTTGGTGCAATTGCCCGTCAGCTCACAGACGATATCGACGATCTGTCCCTTGAGAACGATCTCGTTTTCATATTGCGCGCCGACGCTTTCTGCAGCGAACGTCAACGACGGAGCGGAAACCGCCAGCGCGAGGCCAAGAAACAGATAACGCATTCTTCGCGATCCCCTCAATCAATTGCCAAACGGCAAGATGCCATGCTCATCATGGGTCAGGTTCACAACCCCTTTGTCGTCAGCGACCTGCGAGACAAGAATATACTTGACGCCATTGCGCTCGAGCAACTCGCCATCAGCCGTTACGTGGTGGGCCTGGATGGTGAGAAGCTTGTTATTGATGATCGTGTTCGTATCCTCATTAATCTTCAAAACGACGTAAAATTCGCCGTCATCGCCCTTGATCGATACCGGAACACCGCCCGCCGCGCACCAGACCGAGCACTGATAATGGGCGGTGCCATAGGCGTACATGATTTCGGAGACCGAGCAGAACGTGTCGACGATCTCACCCTTGACCTGCACCTGCTTGCCGGCGGCTTGGGCAGGCAGGGACAGCGAGGCAAAGCCAAAAGCTGCGAACGCAAGGCCCAGGTAACGGCGCGTCTTCATTTCCAGTTCCTTTTCGTGTCCAAGCGCATTTCGTATCCAAGCGCAGCTGACGACCTGTCTGTCAGCTTCAATAGGCTCAAGTTAAATCCAAAGAGACACTCATGCCAACTCACTTCTCTACACACGCGCGTGACAAACGGATACTGCTTCCCTGTTTGCCGTCAAGAGACCAATGTGGGCGTCAAGACTGGGTCGTTCGCCGCGCGCGTATTCGCGAATGCGCCTATGTGTTCACATTATTGCGATTTCTTGCCGTCGGCGCCGTACTGCTTGAGGAAAGCGATCAGATCAGGGATCTGCTGTTCGTTCTTGATGCCGGGGAACGTCATCTTGGTGCCAGGCACATCACCGCGGGGATCGACGATATATTTGCGAAACACTTCTTCCGTCCACACCCGGTCAAGTGCCTTGAATGCGTCTGAATAATTGTAATTTACGGCTGTTGCCGCCTTGCGGCCAATAACGCCGTTAAGCTGCGGTCCGACCAGATTTTTGGCCGTTTCGCCGATCTGGTGACAGGCGCGGCAGGGCGCGAAGACCTTGGCACCGGCTTCGGCATTGCCTTCCTGAGCGTGAGCGGCAAAGGAGGAGATCGTTGACAGGAGGGCGGCGGCAGCGAGGGACCGCAGGCGATGGGCAACGGGCATATTCAGCAAACTCCATGCGAGTAGAAAGGGGGGTGAGCGTAACTCACGGCGCTTTGAGACATAAAAGCAGAAAATTGCAGGTGTATAAATCCCCTGAATGAAACAGGCGGGACGACAGGCTGCCTCGCCTATAACATCGCTGCGTGTTCGAGCCTATTCCTAATGATGCGTAGCTGCGGGCAAGGCTTCCATCAGCAGAGCACCGATGCGCGCCGACTGGTCGCGAGCTGATTGCAGACGGCCCAGACGCGAGGATGCGAAGCGGTTTCTGGAGCGCGCAGACAGGCGCGCCTTCAAAATTTTCTCCGCCCGGTCAAGATCGCCCGAGCGCAGCAGGGCTTCAAGGGTCACCTGCTCGAAGACGTCGCGCTGGGCGTGGCTGCCGCCCATGATCTGGCGCAGATCGCGGCCGCGCATTAAATGCCGGGCAGCACTTTGATATCTGCCGGCAGCAAAGTCGACGAGCCCCTGGGCGATATGAGCGCCGGTCTGTTCAGCGACCCGGCTGTTGTAACAGGAGCCGGACTGCGCATCAGCCAGCATGGTTGCAACCAGTTTGTTGGCACAATCAAGCCGCTTGCCGCCGAGAAGGGCCAGCAGATAATGGAGGTCGGCAAACACCAGCTGACCATCATTCACCCGGCGTGAAGCAATATCCGCCAGTTCGCTCCAGCGATCACCAACGTCGACGCCTTCAAGTTCGAGGCGCTGGAGAATGGATGCGCCGTTGGCGACGTCGCGAAAATCGTCGGTGTGATCACGGCGTATCGCGCCATCGTGAAGGGCGAGCACTTCGTTGACGCGTCCAAGCTCGAGAGCAAACAGGGCGCGATGCCAATGAATATGATAGCCGAAATTGTTGCAGTGCTCGTAATGAGCCGCACCGCCGAGCCACGCATAGCCTTCTTCCGCGCGCCCGTTCATCTCGAGAACATGGGCAACGGCGTGAAGCCCCCAGGCATCGCGCGGCGCCAGTGCAACCGCCTGCCTTCCGGTCGTCTCGGCTTCGCGGTAGCGGCCATTTTCCTCCAGCGCGAAAGCGCGGCATCCGAAGATGTAGCCGGCGAATGGCGTGTCATCGGTGAAATGCGATGCGGCCTTGTCGATGCCGTGCAGCATACCCTTCAAATCGCCAATCATGAAGCGAATGGCGTGTGCCAGTTTGATAGCCATGGCATCAAGAGGATAAAGGCTGGCGATGCTTTCCAGGCAGTCGACGGCCAGGATGATGTTGCCGTCGAGCCAATGGCGCAGCGCATCAATGTAGCTGCTTTCGCGGGCATTCGGGGGCTGGATTTTTGCTGCGGCCTCGGCCTGCGCCAGACACTGCCTGGCGAACTGGGTCATCTCGCTGCGCGCCAGCGTCAGCACCATCAGACCCTTGAGCGCGTAGGCCTGCGCGAAATGAGGGTCCTCGGCCAGAACGATCGCCAGCGCTTCGGGCGTGCGCTTGGCGTGGGCGAGCATCGCCTCGGTCGTTTCATCCCAAGCCAGCGCGGCCTGCGGCGAGCTGATCGTTGTGGCATTTCCCAGAATGTCGCGACGCATGGTGTCTCCCCTTTCCGACGGGACCGACGAGGGGAGATAAATATTCTCCCGACGATGTAACGCGGCGAAACTTATCCCCGACTATATGAACGGATAAGAAAAAGGGAACTGGCAAAATGAACACGCTTGCGTGAAAATGTTGTCAGGACAAGGGTTTAGAGCCGTTAATATTGACGAACGCGAATCTGCCGGGGCCTAAGTGCAGAATTCAGCAACTTAGGGTCAGGACCCATTAATTTGGGCAAAACGGTGGGAGGGACATGGCGCGAGGTTGAGGAGCAGGCCTGCAGGAAGTCGTCTGACTTGCAAAGGCTTGCGACATAAAGATCGCGTCATTTCACCCCATCCGAAGGACAAGGCACGAATGGCAAACTGGTTCGTCGACGCCCTCAACCATACCAAAGGGTATGCTTTTCGGGCGTCTCCTGCCATTTTGTCCATTCGTGCCATGCCGTTTTGCCTAAATTAATGGGTCCTGACCCTAACGAAGGGTGCTTGATCTTCATTCGGCCGGTGATCCCAGCTTGACACCACTGGACGCTTCCTGCGGCAGGGGCTGGCGTTTGGGGGACGACCATGGCTGGGATTTGATCCATGTCACGACATAAGCCGTGGCGATGATGAGGGCAAAACCCGCGAGGTTCAGGGCGGCAACCTCAACCGGTGTGCCCATGCCCTGCTTGATGGCGATCGATACGGCCCGTGCCGTGACAATGCTGACAAGGAAAACGGCAAGCGACTGACGGCCAACCGTAATAATGATCTTGCCGATACCCTGGTTGAGCAGGTGGCGGCGTGGATTGACGAAGGTCAGCGCGATATAGCCCAGCGCCAGGAAATGGATGACGCGCAGAATGTGCAGATTGGATTTCTCCTCATCTGCCAGCAGCCACATGTGAATGTCGGCGAAGAACCAGACATTGTCGATAAAGCCCCAGAAGTTGACGGGCACCGAGACGACAAGGAAGGCAAGGCAGATGATCACCAGCGGGCGGTTGCCGAAGGGCGGCGGCTTGATCCAGCCGCTGCCGAAGAAAAACCCGCAGAAGAAGATGAGCTGCCAGGCGAACGGATTGAAGAACCAGCCAAAGCCGGTCCATGGATTGCCGACCAGTTTGACACCCAGAAACCAGGTCGAAAGATAAGACGCGGCAACAAAAAGGAAAGGCAGGGCCGGATGCAGCCGGCGCAAGATCATGATGATTGGTATCATCGCCAGAATGACGAGATACATCGGCAGGATATCGAGATAGGCAGGCAGATAGGACAATGTCAGCATGCCCAGCAGGCCGCGCATGGGGTCGCTAAACAGCTCGCCGAACGGCTCGTCCTGGAAGCCGCCATTGGGCCACAGGCTGTGAGCGATGATGACGAGTGCGATGGTCGCCAGGAAGACGCAGATATGCGCCCAGTAGACCTGCCAGCAGCGATAAGCGATGCGCATGGTGCCAAGGAAAATGCCGCGGCGCAGAAATATCGCGCCAAAGGCGATCGAACTGGCAAAGCCGGAGCAGAAGACGAAAAGCTCGGCGCCTGAGGAGAAGCCGAAGCGCGCCGGAATCCAGTTATTCCACGGATTATCCGGGCCGTGGGCGACGAAGATGATGAACATTGTCAGGCCACGGAAAAAATCGAGGCGAACATCCCGTTCTTTTTTGACAGGGGGCGTCATCAGAACTTACCTTCATAGGCTCGCCGTCCGATACGGATGGCAAGGACGGTGAATGTCGAACGGTCAAACGCGGCGCGGGCCTCGCTTGCCAGGGTTGCGGCATCGTCGATCCAGACGCCATGCCCCCCCAGCGCGGCGGCAATGGCCGGAAAATCACTAGCGCCGAAATCAACGGCCATATTAGGGCGTTGGGTTGCCCGCTGCTTCATTTCGATGAGGGCGAGGCTTTCATCAACCAGAACGGCGATGACAACGCCAAGGGAGCGATCGCGCGCGGTTGCGAGTTCACCCAGGACCATTTCAAGCCCGGCATCGCCAACAAAGGCCAGCACCGGCACCTGCCGGCTGGCGAGCTTGTAGCCGAGCGCCAGCGGCACAGCGCAGCCCATGGTGCAGAGCGCGGTGGATTGCAGCATGGTGCGCGGGGTAAAACACGACCAGACCTGGCTCGCCAGGATGCGATGCGCGCCGCTGTCGACGGTGACGACGGTGTCGCGCGGGGCGACTTCGCGCAGCGTGGTAAAAGCACGGGTCGGGCCCCACCCTTCCTCGGGAAGGAATGCTGTCACCAACGCCTGACGGACGCCTGCCGGTTCCTTGTTTGCCCATGACGAACGCGGTGTCAGCTCGCGACCGAGCACGGCAAGGCTCGCAGCAATATCGCCCACGAAAAGATGGGTCGCGTGATGCATGCCATGGGTCATCGCTTCGGCGCAGACATCGATGAGGACGGTGTCGGCGGCAAAGGGGTGACGCCAGCCGATGCGCATCTCGATCGGGTCATAGCCGGCAAGGACGATGACGTCGGCTGCCTGGATGAGCGGCATGAGGAGCTTGTCGGCCTTGGGCGAGAGGCCGGCGCCACCGAGCGCGCGCGGCATCGTCTCGTCGATGACCCCCTTGGCCTTGTAGGTGGTGATGAGCGGCGCGTCGAGGCAGTCAGCCAAAGCCAGGACTGCCGCGCCCGCTCCCTGATTGACGACGTCAAGCCCGGCGATGATCAAGGGTCGCTGCGCTCCGGCCAGGGCAGCACGGGCGGCGCTGAGGCTCGCGCTCTCGGCTGGTGCCTGAGGGGCAGCGGTCACGGTGATTGTGAGCGGACCAGGGCGGGCAGGTCCTTCGGCGACGCTGATCGGCAGATCGATATGCACCGGGCCGGGGCGGCCGGAAAGGGCGATGGTGATGGCCTTGTCGGCGACCAGATCGGCCGTGTCTGCGGTCGCGCGGAAAGAGGCCTTCACGATCGGGCGCAGCAGGGCCTGGTGATCGAAAACCTGGTGGGTATAGCTTTCAGCTTCGGCCTGATCGACGCAGCCGGTGACGAAAATGAGTGGTACGCGATCCTGAAAGGCGTTCGCCACCACGTTGATGGCGTTGGCAACGCCTGGGCCGAGGGTGGCATAGAAGAGCCCCGGCGCGCCGGTGGCGTGCCAGGTGCCTTCAGCCATGAAACCTGCTGAATTCTCGTGTTTCACCAGAACCGGCTCGATCCCGGCCTGCTGAATTGCCTCGACAAAGGCCAGGACTTCGCCGCCGGGAATGCCATAGGCGTGGCGGATGCCGGCCGCAGCGAGGCGTTGCGCCAGGCGGTCGGCGCCGGTCACAGCACGTGTTATCATGCCTGGGCTTTGAGGGTTTGCGGCAGGGCCAGCGCTGTCCATGAACATATGTTTCCGTAATGTTGTCAGTCTCATGACCGCAGCGAAGGCTCCGGCCAAAGCACGTTTACGTGAGTGTATGGTGACAGATCATCAGGCCGTCAGTCCCCGCTTCTCCAATAAGCCATCAATCGTTGGCAAACGTCCTCGAAAGAGCACGTAAGCGTCTTCCGGATCGCGCATATTGCCGGCGGAATAGATAAACTTTCCCAGCCGCTCCGCGATCTGCGGATCAAAAACATCTCCCGCTTCAGTGAAGGCGCGGAAGGCGTCAGCATCGAGAACCTCCGACCATAGATAGCTATAATAGCCAGCGGCGTAGCCATCCCCGGAAAAGACATGAGAAAAATGGGCGGAACGATGGCGCATGACGATATTATCGGGCATGCCGATATGGTCGAGCACCGATTTTTCGAACTGGTCGACGTCGAGCGGTTGCGGCACGCCCGGCAGGTGGTAGTCGAGATCGACAAGCGCGCTTGAGGTGTATTCGACCGTCTGGAAGCCCTGATTGAAAGTGCGTGCGGCGAGCAGCTTGGCCAGAAGGGCGGCAGGTATCGGCTCGCCGGTCTGGTGATGAAGGGCATGGCGCGACAGCACGTCGGGGTGCGACATCCAGTGCTCGTATAATTGCGAGGGCAGTTCGACGAAATCGCGGGCCACCGCGGTGCCGGCGAGGGAAGGGTAGGTCACATTCGACATCAGCCCGTGCAGCCCGTGACCGAATTCGTGAAAGAGCGTGCGCACATCGTCGAAGGAGAGCAGGGAAGGCTTGCCTTCCTCCGGCTTGGCAAAATTCATGACGTTGACGATGATGGGGCGCTCGTCGCGCGTGAGTTTCTGCTGGCTGCGGAAGGCGCTCATCCAGGCGCCGGAGCGTTTGCTCGGGCGGGCGAAGTAATCGCCGAGAAAAAGGCCAACAAAAGCCCCCTCTGTGTCACGTACCTCGAACACACGGACATCGGGGTGATATCCGTCAAGATCGCGGCGCTCGGTGAAGGTGAGAGCAAAGAGCCGGCTGGCTGTGTCGAACGCAGCCCTGATCATCGCCTCCAGGCTGAAATAAGGTTTGATCTCGGCCTCGTCGAAAGCATGGGCGCGGCGACGCTCCTTTTCTGCGTAATGGCGCCAGTCCCAGGCTTCAAGCGGGTGATTGCGCCCTTCATTGTCGATGATGGCCCGCAGCGCGTCGGCCTCGCGCCCCGCCTTGGCACGCGCTGGCGTCCACACGGTTTCCAGCAGATCGCGGACGGCAGCAGGCGTTTTCGCCATGGAATCGTCCAGTTTGAAGGCAGCAAAACTGTCAAAGCCAAGGAGACGCGCCCGCTCGCGGCGTAAGTCCACCATTTCGGCGATGAGCGCGCGGTTATCGGTCGCGCCTCCGCTTTCGCCGCGTGCGATCCATGCCTTGAAGGCGGTCTCGCGCAGATCGCGGCGCTCGGAAAAGGTGAGGAACGGTTCGATGATCGAGCGCGATAGAGTGACCGCGTAGGTGCCAGCCTTGCCGCGATCGTTTGCCACCCGCGCCATCGCTGCGCGCAGAAAATCGGGGCAACCGGCAAGATCGTCTTCGTTTTCAAGAATGAGGGCGTAGGCGGCCTCATCAGCCAGAATGTTCTGGCTGAAACTCGTGCCCAGGGTCGACAGGCGTCCGGCGATCTCGGTCAGGCGCGCGCGCTGCTCCGCCTCAAGGCCGGCGCCGGCGCGGGCAAACCAGCGATGGAGGCAGTCAAGGAGGCGGCGTTGCTCGGGGTTGAGGGCGAGCTGGTCGCGTTGAGCGTGTAATGTTTTGATGCGGGCGAAGATGCGGGCATCCGTCATCAGCTCAGCATGGAAGCGCGCCAGTTTCGGGGCGATCTCGCGTTCGATCGCCTGCAGCTCCGGCGTCGCGTCAGCGCCGACAAGGTTCCAGAAGACGCCGCCTACCCGGCTCGCAGCCTCATCCGCGCTTTCCATCGCTTCAACTGTATTGGCAAAGTCCGGTGGCGCGGGATTGGTGGCAATGGCGTCGTAATGGGCTTTCTGTTCGCTCATCGCTGCCTCGAAGGCAGGCAGGAAATGTTCAGGCCGGATAGCGGCAAAAGGCGGCAGGCCGAAGGGATTTGTCCATGCGGCGAAAAACGGATTAGTTGAATCATGGCTCATGACGGTCCTGCCTTCTATTTGCCGACTGGCTAGGCACTCGCTGATCGGCGGTCAAGCAAAGCGCGCCATGAAGCGGCGATCAATGGCATCCTTGAGCCACCAAACAAGGCGCCCATCCAGCGTCAGCCCGCTCCGTGCGCCAATCGCGCTCCCATCGGCATTCGACAACAATACCAGCATATCCCCGTGCGGGTTATGTGACAGCAGGGGATGGCCTGCGACATAATTTCGTATGTTCTGCGCCAGTATCGGTGCCTGACGTACCGCCTGGACGCCCGCTTTGGGGCGCGGCGGGTCGAAGCTTGCCATGTCGCCACTCACAAAAATGCGCTCGCTGGTCAGGCTTTGCAGGGTGGGGTGGACGCGCACGAAGCCGCCTGCATCAAGCGCCAATCCGCTGGTTGAAAGGTCAAGTGCTGGAGCCGCACCGCTTGCCCACACGACATGGTTTGCCGGGCACAGGCGCCCGTCCTCCAACCTCAGGCCCTGATCATCACGGCTCAAGACCCGTACCGAGGTCAAAACCTCGATGCGACGCTCTCGCAGCTTGCACCACGCCAGGCGGCGCGCTCGCGGCGGCAGCGCCATGAGGATGTCGGGTGCGTCGGTGAGGAGGGTGAGGCTTGTGAGCTGGGCGCTGAGCCGGTGCGACAGGGCGAGCGCCAGTTCAAATCCGGCCGGCCCGCCACCGACGATGGCAAGCGATAGGGGCGTGCCCGATGCCGCGATCCCGCCGAGTTGCGAGAGAAAGGGCGCCAGCGGTTTTGGCGCCAGATCCCGCGTTGTCACGCCGGCGACATGCCGGCGCTCGGGCACCGAACCAAGGTCGATTGAAGCGATGTCGAAGGCGTGCTGCCCCTTGCGCGTTGTTACGGTTTGCGCTGTCGCGTCGATACCGAGGATGTCATCGACGATAAAGCGGGCGCCAGCGCGCTCGGCGAGTTTTGCCAGATCGATGTGGATGTCGTCATGGCAATAAAGCCCGGCGATCAGCCCCGGCAGCATGCCGGAATAGGGCGAGACGCGGTCGCGGCTGATGAGCGTCAGCGTCACGCCGGGTGGCGGCCGGGTGCACCAGTCGAGAAGCGCCAGTGCATGGGCATGCCCGCCGCCAAGCAGGAGGAGATGCATTCGTGCAGCCTTTGCCCGAGAACCGTGTACTGCTTATACGCATCGAAACGGTTCGGCCATAGGCAACCAGGACGGAGACTGAAGGGGCGACGAATGGAGGCCTCTTTGCGAGACGCCAGCAGGCATGCGTTCTCAAGCTTGCCCGAGGGCTGCCTTCCACAAGGGAATATGATGGTGGAAATAATCTGCCGCCTTCAGCATGCGCGCGCCGTGCCAGCCGAACATCTCGCCATCGACCAGGACGACCCTGGCCCCGGGGGCAAGCCGGCGCAGTTCCGGCACATATTTTTCCGAGAAGGGAAAAGGCTCCGAGGCCGCCAGTAAAAACTTCGGCGGCCTGGCTTCAAGCGTCCGGGCGTCGAGAATGGGATAGCGCCCGGTGGTGCCGGCGATATTCACGAAGCCAAGACGGGCCATCACATCACCGATATACGTACCGTGGCCGGCGACCATGAAGGGCTTGCGCCAGATGAGATAGGCAGCCTCGCAATGATCGAGCCGTGGGAGGGCATCGAAGGCGTCAGCGATCGCTTGGGCGAGCGCCAGCCCTTGTGCCTGGTGGCCGACAGCACCGCCCAGAAGACGAATGCCGCGCAGGGCGGAAGCGATATCGACGGGATCGAGGATCAGGACAGGAAGGTCCTGGGAAAGCGCCGCGATCTGCGCTTCATCGTTTTCCTCGCGGATCGAGACGACGAGATCAGGCGCCAACGCCCGCAGGCGGGTTTCATCGACCCGCTTGGTGCCGCCGATCGAGGGAAGCGCCACGATCGCTTCCGCAGGATGACGGCAGTAATCGGTGCGCGCGACCACGCGGCCTCCCGCGCCAAGCGCGAAAAGCGTTTCGGTCACCGACGGGCAGAGCGAAACGATGCGGCAAGGGGACGCCGCGAGGCGCAGGCTTCGGCCCAACTGATCGGCAAGCGTGCGCAAGGCCGGCGCTTGCGCGCTCATTCCAGGGTGCCGGTGACGGCCTCAACCGCGGCGACGATCTCATTGCTACGTACGAGATCGCGGGCAGCGATAATGTCGGTATGAAACCAGCGGTCGCCGTGAAGGGCTGGGGGGATCTTCGCCTGAATGGCTTCAAGCGCGGCGCGGCTGCCCCGTCCGAGCGCATATTTTCCGGCAATGGGTTCAATGAGTGCCAGGGCCTGGGCCGCCATCAGCATCTCGCCGCCGATGATGTATTCGACGTTGTCAACGATCTGGCGGGCCTTGCGGGCGCACCAGGTCGAGTTCGAGACATGATCCTCGGCATTGCCCTTGCCGGGAATGGAATCAACCGAGCCTGCCATCGACAGCGTGCGGTTTTCCATGACCAGCGCCGACATCGAACACTGTACGGTGCCAAAGCCGGTATTGAGGCCCTTGCGCCCGGCGTTGAGATTGCGCGGCAGGCCGTAGCTCATGCCGGGGTCGAGCAGGCGGGCGAGGCGGCGTTCGGAAATCGAGCCGAGATCGGCGATGGCAATCGCCAGCAGATCCATCGCCTGGGCGACATATTGTCCGTGGAAATTGCCGCCCGAGATGACGCGGTAGCCGCCCGCGCCATCATCAAACATCAGCGGATTGTCGGTTGCGGCGTTCATCTCGACGGCGAGAATGCGGTCGATGTAATCCAGCGCATCGCGTACCGGCCCGTGGACTTGCGGGGCGCAGCGGATGGAATAGACATCCTGGATGCGCGGCGGCGGGGCGACATCGGCCTTGCGGCTTTCCTCGGGGTAGAGGAGATGGCGGGCGGCTTCCGAACAGCGCTGCGAATCGCCGGCAATGCGGGTGACGTTGCGGGCGCTTAGCCGCTGGCCGGGATGGGGGCGCGCCATATGGATCGGCGGGGCAAAAGCGATCAGTTCGCCGCGCATCGCTTCAAGCGACAGGGCCAGCGCCACGTCAGCGGCTTTGGTGATCCGCCTGGCGTCAGCGGCGGAGAGGACGCCGAGGGCGAGCGACACGGTCGAGCCGTTGATGAGGGCGGAGGCGTCCTTGGCGCCAAGCGTGAAATCACCCGACAGGCCGGCGCGACGGATCGCTTCGGGGGCCGGGTAGCGTTTGCCCCTATAGTCGATCTCGGCTTCAGGAAAGCCCGCCATGGCGCCCGCCAGATAGGCAAGCGGCGCCAGATCGCCGGAGGCACCGACCGAGCCTTTTTCCGGGATCACCGGGTGCAGGCCCTTGTTGAGAAAATCAAGCAGGCGATCAACAACAGCGAGCGCGGGGCCGGAATAGTTCGAGGCGAAGGCGTTGGCGCGCAGCAGCATGGTGGCGCGCACGATATCCTCGGCGAGCGGCTGGCCAAGCCCGGTGGCGTGCGCCTTGATGACGAGTTCCTGATAAAGCGCCATATCGGCAATCATCACCCGCTGATCCTTGAAGAGGCCAACGCCGGTGTTGAAGGCATACATCAGCGGGGCGTCGTCATGGAGCCAGTTGGCTTCAATGAAGGCGCGGGCGTGGCCCAACGCTTCGCGTGATCTGGGATGAAGCGCCGCCTTCTCAAAACGGCCGGACGCAGCCGGCCTTGCTGCTGCCATGACCTGTGAGGATTTGAGTTTCAGGCCGTCGAGGCGAATGGTCATGACGATTATCCGTTGCTGGAAGCAAAGAGGTCCTCGAGGCGCATGCGGCTGATCTTGGCGATTTCACCGAGGGCGGTGTGGAATTCGCGATCATGATCGTGCCGCAGGCGCTGTTCGAAGCCTGCCAGAATATCAGCCTTCGTCGCGCCGCGCACCGCCATGATGAAGACGAAGCCGAAGCGCGCCTTGTAGGCGTTGTTGAGGTCTGTGAAGCGGGCAAGCTCATCGGGGGTCAGACGATCAAGCCCAGCGGATGATTGTTCCGCACGTGATTCATCGGTAAGCGCATCAGCAAGTGCAAGTTTTCCGGCCAGATCTGGATGAACGTTGATGAGAGCCAGCTGGCGTTCGGCTGACGCCTCGCGGATGACGCGAAACATGGCATGATGCAAGGCATCGGCGGTATCGCAGTGTTGCGTTAGCCCCCGGTCGAATGCTTCTTCGGCTATCCACGGAGAATATTCGAAGATCGAAGCAAAGCGCGCCAGAAAGCGCGCACGGTCATCGGATGATGCCATCACGATCCCCGATACGTCGAATAAGCGAAGGGCGAGGCAAGGAGCGGCACATGATAATGTGCCGCGCTGTCATTGATGGCAAAGCGCACCGGCACCATGTCAAGAAAACTTGGCCCGGCCTTTACCAGACCAGTCCGGCGGAAATAATCGCCAATGGCAAATTCGATTTCGTAGAGGCCAAGCTCAAAGGCATCGCCCGCCAGCAGCGGCTCATCGGTGCGCCCATCGGCGTTTGTGGTTTTGCGGGTCACCAGAGCCCGCACGCCAGCGGCGTCAACTGCGTAAAGTTCGACAACGACACCTGCGGCCGGGCAACCACCGGCGGTGTCGAGGACATGCGTCGTCAGGCGCCCCATGTGATGCTCCCGTGCTCAGACTGTCTCCATGCGTGAGGATTTTGCGGATTTCAAACAGAATCTTCTCTTGAACAGCTGCCAGACCGCCTTGCTAATGATCTTGTCCGGCATAAAGATGGGATCATGACCTTCCAGTCCTTCGGACGTTGGCGATGCGGCGGTGATGATGGAACAGGCAACGGCGATCACTTTGGAATGGGGTGGCTTGCTGTTGCGCTGGCTGCACGTCATCGCCGGCATCGCCTGGATCGGTTAGTCCTTTTATTTCATCGCCCTTGATCTGAGCCTGCGCCAGCGTGATGGCCTGCCGGAGGGCGTATCAGGCGAAGCATGGCAGGTGCATGGCGGCGGGTTTTACCGCATGCAGAAATATAATGTGGCGCCGCCGGAACTGCCCGCTCACCTCACCTGGTTCAAATGGGAGAGCTATGCGACGCTGTTCTCGGGCTGGGCGCTGCTGGGCTGGATCTATTATCTGCAGGCAGACCTGTTCCTGATCGACCCGTCGGTACGCAGCATAAGCCCGTGGCTGGCTGCGGTGATCGGCTTCGGGTCACTTATCATCGGCTATGTCATTTATGATCGCCTGTGCCGATTGTGGCGTGGCAATGACACGGCGCTGGCCCTCATCGGACTGGTTGCGCTTGTCGCGGCTGCCTATGGCTACCAGCAGGTATTCGGCCCGCGCGGCGCCTTCATCCATGCGGGCGCACTGATCGGTACCATCATGTCGCTGTCGGTGATGCATGTCATCATCCCCAACCAGCGCATCGTCATCGCCAATCTCATGGCCGGCCGGGTGCCTGATGCCAGTTATGGAAAAGCAGCCAAACAGCGCAGCCTGCATAACAATTACCTGACGCTCCCCGTTGTCTTCCTGATGCTGTCGTCGCATTCACCGCTCAGCTATTCCTCCCCCTATGCGGCGCTCGTTGTAGGCTTTGTGATTCTCGCCGGCACGGCCATCCGCCATTTTTTCAATGAGGGTCATGCCGGGCGTCGGCAGCCCTGGTGGGCATGGGGCGTGGCGGGGATGGCGATGGCGATGGCGATTGCGCTCAGCCTGGCCGGGCCATTGAAAGCGGCAAGCAATGAGCGGGCGGGCGCCGATGAAGAGCAAAACCCGCTTTTCATCGAGGCGGTGTCCATCATCCAGACCCGTTGCGCCATGTGTCACGGCGCCGAGCCCTTATGGCCGGGGATGGTCGTGGCGCCCAAGGCGGTGCGCCTTGATACGCCGGCGGAGATTGCCCGGCACGCCCGGCAGATTTATGTGCAAAGCGTGCTCACGCGCGCCATGCCGCCGAACAATATCAGCGAGGTGACGGCCGAGGAGCGGCAGATGCTGGCGGCGTGGATCGCCAGCCGATGAGCGGAATGCGCAACGAGATCCGTTTCCTCCATCGTGGTCGGGCGGTGGCCTGCCACCTGCCGCACCCTGACATCACGCTCCTTGACTGGTTGCGCGTCCAGCAGCGCCTGACCGGAACCAAGGAAGGGTGTAATGAGGGCGATTGCGGCGCCTGCACGGTGGTGCTCGGGCGGCTCGAACAGGGGCGGCTGGTGCGCCGTGCGGTCAATGCCTGCATCACCCTGCTTGGCCAGGTCGACGGGGCGGAGCTGATCACGGTTGAGGACCTGGCGCGGGGCGGCACGCTTCACCCGGTGCAGAGCGCGATGGTGACGCATCATGGCTCGCAATGCGGCTTCTGCACGCCTGGAATTGTCATGAGCCTGCTGGCGCTCACTCATGACAAGCCGTTGCCGCTGACGCGCGAGGCGATCAATGAGCGGCTGGCTGGCAATCTGTGCCGCTGCACCGGCTATCGTCCGATTGTCGATGCGGCCATGGAGCTTTGCAGTCAGTCGATGCACGACCAGTTCACGGCCGCAACCGGAGATGTCATAGCCGCGCTGGCAGCACTTGACGACGGCGTCGACGTGATGGCGGGTGATGAGGCGCAGTTCTTCGCGGCGCCCGCCACACTTGCCAGCGCGACTGCTCTTGCATCTCGTGTTCCGACTGCCACGCTGTTGGCCGGCGCCAGCGATGTCGGATTATGGGTCACCAAGCGGTTGCAACCGCTTCGTCGCATCATCTGGCTCGGACGTATCGAGGACATGCGCGGCATCGCGGCGGATGGCGATGGGCTGCGGATGGGCGCTTGCGTGCGGCTGGGCGAGGCATGGGCGCATCTGGCTGCCATCGACCCTGATCTTGGCGCGTTGATGCAGCGCTTTGCGTCAACGCAAATTCGCAATAGCGCAACGATTGGCGGCAATATCGCCAATGGCTCGCCGATCGGAGATCTTGCGCCGGCGCTGATCGCCCTTGGCGCCACTATCGAACTGCAATTGGGTGATATTGTCAGGCGATTACCGCTTGAACGCTTTTTTGTCGCCTATGGCCGGCAGGATCGTGCGCCTGGGGAAATCCTGACCGCCATTACCATTCCCCGCTTGTCGCCTGATGAACGGTTCCGCTGCTTCAAGGTCAGCAAGCGCGTGGATGAGGATATATCCGCCGTGATGGGGGCGTTCCACGTCACGATCGCGAATGGGCGGATCGCCGGCGCGCGGTTCGCGTACGGAGGCATGGCTGGCGTGCCGCAGCGCGCGGCGGCTGCCGAGCAGGCATTGACCGGCCTGAGCCTCGATGATGAGCAGGGTTTGCGAGCCGGCGCGGACAGGCTGGCGCAGGACTTCTTGCCGCTCAGCGACATGCGCGCCAGTGCTGCCTATCGCCTCGATGTGGCGAAGGCGTTGCTGCTGCGGGCACTCGATGAGATGGCGGGACGACGCGGTGACAGTGATCGTCTGATCGGGCGCCGTGACGGGCCGCGCCGCGCGGAGGCGCCGGCATGAATTTTTCCGCGCGCTCAAAACTCGGTGAAACAGATAGCGGCTCGGTCGTCGGGCAGGCGATTGCCCATGACAGCGCGCGCGGTCATGTCAGCGGCAAGGCGCTTTACATTGATGACCTGCCCGAGCCGGCAGTGACGTTTCATGTGGCGCCGATCATGGCGACGAGCGCGCGCGGGCGGCTGCTATCACTTGACGTGGAAGAGGTGCGGGCCAGTGAGGGCGTTGTCGCCGTATTGATGGCTGGCGATGTTCCTGGGTGCAATGATTGCTCGCCGGTTGATTTTGATGTCGATCCGATTTTTGCGAGCGAGACAATTTCGTTCCACGGGCAGGTGGTGGGCGCAGTGATCGCCACCAGCCATCTTCTGGCGCGGCAGGCGGCGCGACGCGCGCTGATCGACATCGCGTCTGAGGTGCCTCTTGTTGAGGCTGCGGCTGCTTTGGCTGCTGATGCGCGGCTGATGCCCGATTACGCCTTCCAGCGCGGCGATGTGACGGCCGGCTTTGCTGCGGCGGCGCATCGTCTCAACGGGCGCATCGCCATTGGCGGTCAGGAGCATTTCTATCTCGAAGGCCAGGCAGCTCTCGCCATTCCAGGCGAAGGCGGCGACATGCTGGTTCATTCCTCCACCCAGCACCCCAGCGAAGTGCAGCATATCGTCGCGCGTGCGCTTGGCGTTGCCTCGCATGCTGTGCAGTGTGAAGTCAGGCGCATGGGTGGCGGCTTTGGCGGCAAGGAAAGTCAGGCGAGCCAGTGGGCGGCGATTGCAGCCATCGCGGCGCGCCATATGGGCGCTGCCTGCAAGCTCAGGCTTGATCGCGACGATGACATGATGCTGACCGGCAAGCGCCATGACTGCCTCGTCGACTATGAGGTGGGTTTTGACGGCGAGGGACGGATCGGCGTGCTTGCCTCGCACTTTGCCATGCGTTGCGGCTATTCAGCCGACTTGTCGCTTGGCGTTTGCGATCGCACGCTTTTTCATGCCGACAACGCCTATTACCTGCCGGCTTGCGATCTTGTCTCGGCCAGGCTGCGTACCAATACGGTGTCCAATACGGCGTTCCGCGGTTTTGGTGGCCCGCAGGGCATGGTGGCAGTCGAACGTGTCATTGACGCGATTGCCTGGCATCTAGGCTGTGATCCGCTCGACATCCGCAAGCGCAATCTCTACGGCGTGATGGGGCTCACGACGCCCTATGGTATGGACATTGACGACAATATCCTGCCAGAGCTCGTGGAGGCACTCGAGCGCTCCAGCGATTACCGCCAGCGTCGTAGCGCGATCAGCGCCTACAATACGGCCTCGCCGGTGCTGAAGCGCGGGCTGGCGTTGACGCCGGTCAAATTCGGTATCTCGTTCACCCTCATTCACCTCAATCAGGCGGGCGCGCTGGTCCACATCTATGCCGACGGATCGGTGGCGCTTAATCATGGTGGCACCGAGATGGGGCAGGGCCTCTACATCAAGGTGGCGCAGGTGGTGGCAGATGAATTCGCGCTGCCGCTTGAGGCGATCAGGATAACGGCGACAACGACTGCGAAGGTGCCCAATACCGGGCCAACGGCTGCGTCTGCCGGCAGTGATCTCAACGCTATGGCTGCCCGTGAGGCGGCGCGCACCATCAAGGCGCGGCTGGTGGATTTTTGTAGCGAGCGCTACCAGGTGCCGGCCCCTGACATTCGCTTCGTTGACGGGCAGGTGGTGATCGGCACTGAGCGCCTGTCCTTTGGCGACGTGGTGAGGGAAGCGGTCCGGGCGCGTATTTCCCTGTCATCGACCGGCTTTTACCGGACGCCGGACATTCATTGGGATCGTGCCGCCAAAAGCGGCCGGCCGTTCTATTACTTCGCCTATGGGGCTGCCTGCAGCGAGGTTGAAATAGATACCACCACGGGCGAGATGCAAGTGAGGCGCATCGATATTCTGCATGATGTTGGCGCTTCGCTTAACCCCGCCATCGATATCGGCCAGATCGAGGGCGGCTTCGTGCAGGGCATGGGCTGGCTGACGACCGAGGAGCTGGTGTTCGACGAGGCGGGGCGCCTGCGCACCCATGCACCATCGACCTACAAGATACCGGTGGCATCCGATGTGCCGGAGGATTTTCGTGTCGCCCTGTGGCAAAGCCCCAACCGGCGGGAGACGATCTATCGCTCCAAGGCAGTTGGCGAACCGCCGCTCATGCTGGCGATTTCCGTGTGGTCGGCAATTGCCGATGCCATTCACGCGGTAGCGCCGGGCGAGCAGGTGGGGCTGCACGCCCCGGCAACCCCCGAGGCTATTCTGGCGGCCATCAAGGCGATCAGGCATCCGGGCGGTGAGCGGCCATGACACCCTGGGCAGCCTGCGGCGCGTTCATCGACAGTCATGGCCGGGCGGCGATGGTGGAAATCGTCCGGGTCGAAGGATCGGCTCCGCGCGAGGTTGGCACAGTGATGGCGGTCCGCGAAGACGGTGTGTTCAGCGGCACGATCGGCGGCGGTGCGCTCGAGTGGCAGGTGCTGGCTGACGCGCATCGACTTCTGGCCAGTGAGCAAAGGCTGGGCGAGAGCGACTATGTACTGGGGCCTGATCTCGGGCAGTGTTGCGGCGGGCGCGTGAGGGTGCGGATCGCCATCTTCGACCAACATGATCAGGCGACGATACAACAGCGTGCGGCCGCAGCGAGCGCAAGGCATGGTCAGGTGGCGGTGTTCGGGGCTGGCCATATCGGGCGAGCATTGGTTCTGGCGCTGGCGCCGCTGCCGTTTCACGTGCGCTGGGTGGACGGGCGCGACGGAGCGTTTCCAAGTCATGTTCCGGAACATACGGTTTGCAGCCGGTTGGGCGATATCGACACGGCTGTTGCGGCGATTGCGCCGGGCGGCCTCGTTGTCGTCATGACGCATGACCACGCGCTTGATCTGCGTATCGTGCACCGGGCGCTGTCGCGGCATGATCTTGCATTTGTCGGTCTCATCGGCTCGGCGAGCAAGCGGGCGCGCTTTTGCCACAGGCTGACAGCCGCCGGGCTTTCGCCATCGCAGATCGGTGCGCTCACCTGTCCGATCGGTGTTGGCGGCCTGCGCAGCAAGTCCCCGGCGGTTATCGCAGCCGGCATCGCCTTGCAGCTTCTGCAGCAGCACGAGGCCCGGCAAGCCGCCGTTGGTGATGACGGTGCTGCCTCCCGGACGCTGCCCGATTTTACCCTCCAAGTGGAACATCAGTCATGAGCCTCGATGACCGGACTTTCCTGCTGCGTGCGGTGGATCTCAGCCGCACGCGGATGCTTGCCAATGCCGGCGGACCGTTTGGCGCGCTGGTGGTGCGCGAGGGAAAAGTTCTGGCGGAAGGCTGGAACGAGGTGACCTCAAGCAATGATCCGACCGCGCATGCCGAGGTGCGGGCCATTCGCAAGGCGTGCGAAGCGGTGTCATCGTTCCAGCTCCAGGGCGCAACCCTTTATTCAAGCTGTGAGCCCTGCCCGATGTGTCTGGCGGCAGCTTATTGGGCGCGGGTGGGGCGGATTGTTTTTGCCGCCGACCGGGTCGATGCGGCGAAGGTTGGATTTGACGATGCCTATCTCTATGATGAAATCCCCAAGCCTGTTGCGGCACGCGCGCTACCGACCCTCCACCTGCCGTTGCAGGAAGCGGTCGATGTGTTTGCTGCCTGGCACGCCAAACCGGACCGGGTCGACTATTGATGACGGGCGTGGGCACACAAGACTCGGGTGATCAGCCGCTTCTGGCGGCAAGCGCCATCTCCAAGCGCTACGGCAGCCTGCTTGCCAATGATGCCATCGATCTGGCGATCAGGCCGGGTGAAATTCATGCGCTGCTGGGCGAGAACGGAGCCGGCAAATCAACGCTGGTCAAGATTCTCTACGGGTTGATCGCGCCTGACAGCGGCCAGATCATCTGGCAGGGCGCACCGCTTGTTCTTTCCGGCCCGGCCGAGGCACGCCACCATGGCATTGCCATGGTGTTTCAGCATTTCTCGCTGTTTGACACGTTGTCGGTTGTCGAGAACGTGGCGCTGGCGTTGCCACCTGAACCAGTGGCGGCGCTGAGCGAGCGGGTCTATCGTGTATCACGTGAATATGGGCTTGATCTTGAGCCGGGGCGCGAGGTGTGGCGTCTATCGGTTGGCGAGCGCCAGCGCATCGAGATCGTGCGCTGCCTGATGCAAAATCCGAAACTGCTGATCCTTGATGAGCCGACATCGGTGTTGAGCCCCACCGAAACAAGCGGACTCTTCCGCACACTTGAAGCCATCCGTGGCGAAGGACGCTCTGTCCTTTATATTTCCCACAAGCTTGAGGAAGTCCGCGTGTTGTGCCGCAGCGCCACCGTCCTTCGCCATGGGCGCAAGGTGGCGAGCTGTGATCCATCGCGGGAAAGCGCGGCTTCGCTGGCGCGGATGATGGTGGGGGAAGACATCCACGATGTGCAGGTAAAGCCGCATCGCGGGGATGGCGCGGAGCGTCTGGGTGTGAGGCAGTTGAACCTTGCGTCGCCTGACCCTCATGGCACGAGCCTTGTCGATGTCAGTTTCAGCGTGCGCGCGGGTGAGATCGTGGGCATAGCCGGTGTTGCCGGCAATGGGCAGGACGAACTTTTTTCAGCCCTCAGTGGCGAGGTATCAAGCCTGCCCGAGACCGTCTGCATCGATGGGCAGGCAGTGGGCGCGAAAGGTATTGTCGCGAGGCGAGAACTTGGGGCGGCCTTTATCCCCGAGGAGCGCTTGGGGCATGGCGCAGCCCCTGGCTTCACCTTGTCCGAAAATGTCCTTGTCTCGCAACATGGCAAACAAGGATTTGTCCGCAGGGGTGTTCTCGACCGCGCTGCGCTGCGCGATTGCCTCGCGGCGATCCGCCAACGCTTCGATGTCCGTGCTGGTGAAATCGATCCGCCGGCGCGCGCCTTGTCGGGAGGAAATCTGCAGAAATTCATCGTCGGCCGCGATATCATGGGAGCACCCCGGCTGGTGATCGTTGCACAACCCACCTGGGGTGTGGATGCGGGTGCAGCGGCGTTTCTGCGGCAATCCCTGGTTGATCTTGCCGAGCAAAGCGGCGCAGTCCTCGTCATCAGTCAGGACCTTGATGAACTCTTCGAACTCAGTGACCGGATCGCCGTGTTGTCACGCGGGCGTCTGAGCCCTGCCCTGCCGCGTGGCCAGCAGACACGCGAAAGCATTGGCCTGATGATGGGTGAAGCGATGCGGGAGGTAGCCCATGCGCCTCACGCTTGAGCGCCGGACGCAGGCCGGGATGTGGGCGAGCCTGGCTTCGCCGATCCTTGCGGTGGTGCTGACGCTCGTCTTTGGCGCCCTCCTTTTCTCGCTGATCGGCATACCCCCGCTTGCCGCACTCACTGTCTATTTCCTGTCGCCGCTTGCCGATCTGTGGGCACTCGAGGAACTGACCGTCAAAGCAGCCCCGCTCATCCTCATCGCCCTTGGGCTTGCGCCCTGCTATCTCTCCAACAATTGGAATATCGGCGCCGAAGGCCAGCTTGTCATGGGTGCAGTGGCGGGGAGTGCGGTGGCTATTGCCACCCACGGACAAGGACATGGCAGTTATATCGTCTGGCTGATGCTTGCGGCGGGTGTGCTTGGGGGCGCTGCCTACGGGCTTATACCGGCGGTCTTGAAGGCGCGCTTCGGAGTGTCGGAAATCTTGACCAGTCTGATGCTGGTCTATGTGGCCGATCTGCTGCTCGACTATCTGGTCCGCGGGCCGTGGCGCGATCCCAAGGGTTTCAATTTTCCGACCTCCGTCAGTTTCGGTCTTGAAGCGCGATTGCCGGGCCTCAGTGAGACAGGGCGGCTCCATCCCGGTTTTTTTCTTATGCTGCTTGCCGTTGCGCTGCTTGCCTTCATGCTGGCACGCACGCTCAAGGGCTTTGAAATCCGCCTCGTCGGTGAAGCGCCGCGCGCTGCCCGCTTCGGCGGCTTTGACGACAAGCGCCTGACGCTTTTTGTCTTTGCGCTGTCGGGTGCTCTTGCCGGGCTCGCCGGCATCATCGAAGTGGCGGGACCGATCGGAAATCTCCAGCCTACCATCTCGCCCGGCTATGGCTTCACTGCCATCATCGTCGCCTTCCTCGGGAGGCTTAATCCGTTCGGCATTCTCATCGCCGGCTTCTTTCTGGCGCTCACCTTCATTGGTGGCGAGAACGCACAGATTGCGCTGCGCCTGCCGCTTGATGTGACGCGCGTGTTTCAGGGCTTGCTGCTGTTTTTCGTGCTTGCCTGCGATACGCTCATTCTCTACCGGCTCAGGGTCACGCGTGAAGGGGCTCCCGCATGATGATCTTTGAAGCGATCCTGCTCACCATCATCACCGCCGCCACGCCGCTATTGCTGGCTGCCATCGGCGAAGTGGTGGTCGAGCGCTCCGGCGTCCTCAATCTCGGGGTCGAGGGGATGATGATCATGGGGGCGGCGACCGGTTTTGCCGTGGCGATCCTCACCGGTTCATCCCTCCTTGGCGTCATGGCCGGGCTCTTCGCCGGCATGGCGATGTCGCTGCTGTTTGCCGCGCTCGTGCTGGGGCTTGCTGCCAATCAGGTGGCATCCGGGCTGGCATTGACGATTTTCGGGCTGGGATTATCCGGCCTCGTCGGCTTTCCGTTTGTCGGCGCCAAGCGCGAGGCGATGGCGCATCTTTATCTTCCCTATCTCAGCGATCTGCCGTTTTTCGGCCGCGTGATCTTTGGCCAGGACCCTCTGGTTTACATCGCCTTCGCGCTGGCCTTGGCGGTTGCGCTCATCATTGGCCGAACGCGCGCCGGCCTTGTCCTGCGGGCGGTTGGCGAGAACCATCATTCGGCCCATGCGCTTGGCCACAATGTGCGCCAGGTGAGGCTGCTGGCCATTCTTTTCGGCGGCGCCTGTGCCGGGCTTGCCGGCGCCTACCTGTCGCTCGTCTACACCCCGTTCTGGACGCCCGGAATGACGGCGGGGCGAGGGTGGATTGCGCTGGCCATTGTCGTCTTTGCGTCCTGGCGTGCCGGGCGTGCGGTGATCGGCGCCTATCTTTTCGGCGGCGTCAGCATCCTGCAACTTCACGCGCAGGGCTTCGGCCTCGGCGTGCCGGCGCAGGCGCTGGCGGCGCTGCCTTATCTGACGACGATCATCGTCCTGTTCGCCCTGTCCCGACTGCCGCGCGGATCGTCGCGGGCGCCGGCCTGTCTCGGTCAGCCCTTTCTGCCGGCGCGCTGAGGGATCAGCCTTTCGGCAGGCGGGGCGGGGCGATACCCGCCTGCTGGCACAGATGGTCGAGCACGGCTGAAAAATCCTTCGTGCCAAAACCCGCCGCGCGCGCCAGATTGAACGTTTCGCGTGCGGCAACACCGACCGACAGTGGCAGTTTCAGCTCGTGAGCCGACTGGACTGCAAGACCCAGATCCTTATGAGCCAGATCAATCGAGAAGCCCGGCACGGTATCATCGCGCAATACTTTGCGCGCAAGATTGAGATTAAGCTGGCCGTTATTGGCAGTCGTGCCGTTCAGCACATCCATGGTGGTGGTAAGATCGAGACCAAAACGCTGCATGAGCATCAGCGCCTCGCTGTTGAGCAGGCACAGGCTGATCGTCACGTAATTGTTGACGATCTTGGTGCGGATGCCGGTGCCGACATCGCCGCAGTGGATGACAGTCGTGCCCATCGCGTCCAGCATGGGCTTGACGCGGGCGAAATCGGTCGGTCTGGCGCCGACCATGAACAGGCATTCGCCGCGGTCGGCATGTTCAGCAAGGCGACCGACCGGCGCATCAACGAAACCGATGCCTTTCTCCGCCAGAAGGGCCGCCACCTGATCAGACGCCGCCGGGTCGATGGTCGACATGTCGATGACCAGGCTGCCGGGCTTCATCGTGCCGGCCAAGGCCTCGGCCACGTCGTGAACCTGGGGCGAATTGGGCAGCATGGTGAAGACGAGCGAAGATATCTCGCCGATATCCGCAACCGAGGTGGCTGCTTTGGCGCCCAGCTGCGTCACCGGCACGAGAGCATGAGGCATGACGTCATAGACTGTCAGCGCGAAGCCCTTGCGGTGCATGTTGGTTGCCATGCCGCGGCCCATGCGGCCCAATCCGATAAATCCGTATGTGTCGCGCATCACGCTCCCCCTTGTTTCCAGGAGGCAGAGTTTCGTGTGGCGCACGGTTTGGCAAGGGGTGATGCGCTTGTCAGCCCGATGAGCCCTGCGCGATCAGAAGGCAGAGGCGAATTTGACGCGCAGCTGATGGCGCTCGAAGTTTATCAGATCAAGCCTGCCGCCGACGCCATTGGCATCACCGGAAATTTGTGGCGTCCAGGCAATATTGAGCGCAGTTTTTTCGCTGAATTTCACCGTCAGATTAGGCCCGACAAAAAGGGCGGTGCCCAAGGTACGGTTGAGGTAGGCGCCGTCAAAAACTCCGAGATAGCGCACTTCAGCGCCCACGAAGAGCGAAGGCGTGATCTGCCACGTCAGACCCGCCGAGACGTTGGTGGCGCTGCCCGATACCCATGGGCTGCCGGCGGCAAAGGCCTGCTGGGCGCCAGGCTGATAGTTGAGGTTCAAGGCGGCGAACAGCTGATCGGGGATGATCACCTGATCGATATAGAACTTGAATTCCGCTGACAGGGCGTTGACGCCAAGTCCGCTCACGCCATCAAGCTGCGCCCAGCGCGGTTCAACCGAAAAACTGGCGGCAAGCCCATAAGGTGTGCGTGGCAGAAAGCGCCAGATCAGCTCGCTTGACAGGCCATCGAAGCGGGTGCGGCTCAGATTGTCGATACCGGCGACGTCGCGGATGCGGTAATTTGTGACGAAGGGCGACAGGGCGACCCAGACATTTTCGGCAATCGCATAACCAAATTCGATCTTGACCGACGGCGTCACGTAAAGACCGTTGCCCTTGCCAAAGCGCGTGGTGCTTTCAAGCGAAAAGCTTTTTTCGCCGACATTGCCGGTATCTGACGGGCTGGTGAACCCGAAGATGTCATCTCCTGGCGCTTGCGGTTGTTCGGCCAGCGTCGCCTCGCCGGGGGCCGGCGTGGCGATGTCGGCAGCAAAGGCAGGGGACAGCGACAGGGCGCCGAACGCCAGCGCATAACGGAGACGGAGTTTCATTCAGGCACCGGGTTTATTGCCAAGAAGCGATGAATTCGTTTGGTTAATTTTTGGATAAGATGCAATGCCTCCTGTGTCTACATATCTGGCAGTCATGACAGGTGGTTTAACGTCGGCCTGGAGCGATGGTTGCTGGCAAAAAACGCGCTGGTGCTGCATTATTCCCCCTGTTCCAGGCGTGCCGTCTGAGATATCCAGTCATTTCATGAAGCGTTCGCAACTGCTCGACAGTCGAAGAAATTTACTGCCAACACGCCGCGCGCTGATCGGGTGCCTGGCGGGTGGCGGCTTTCTGTTCTCGCAGCGTGCCTCGCCGGCGGCTGATGGCGTACCGCAGGTGCTCAATTTTTTTGTGCCCGGCCCGCCCGGTGGCGGGCTTGATCGTGCCGCCCAGGGGTTGGCGCGTGCCTGCAAGACGGTCAGCGATGCGCCAACGCCCCGGCTCGAATTCTCGCCGGGGGAAAGCGGGTTGACCGGGCTCGCGCGCTTTCTCGCGCGGCGTGGCCAGGCGGGTCAGATTCTGATCGCCAGCTTGTCGATCATGGGGACGGGTCTGGCGTCAAAGCCGCTTTTGCGATTGGGCGAAGCGCTGCCGCTTGCCCACATTGCCAATGAATCATTGCTGCTGGTTGTTCCCGCGTCCTCGCCCTTCAAAACCTATCGGGAACTGATCGGCGCGATAGCGAATGACATTACCAAGATTGTTTTTGCCGGCGGCGCCATCGGCTCAGCAGACCATCTGATGGCGGCCGCGATCACCGCCCGCCACGGTATTGACCTGCGCAAGCTGCCGTTCATGCCGGTTGTGCCGGCGGGGCTCACGCGGGTGAGCGCACTTGAAGCACGTGCTTCCTGTGCAATTGGCACGTTGCGTGACTTCGAAACCGCGATGGGCACGGGCGAGATCAGGGTTCTGGCTGCCAGCGATATCAAAAGTCCCGGGATCAACGCGGTTGACCTGTCGCAGGGCGAATTTGCCATCGACTTCGCACCTTGGCGCGGTATCTTCGCGCCGCCCGGTCTCGCCGATGAACAGCTTGCAGGTTTGACGGCGCTCATTGATCGTTTTGTCGCCTCGGCGGAATGGGAAGCTGAGATCAGCAAGAACAAATGGGCGCCGGCGCGGGAGACAAGAGACAATTTCCGCACGTTTGTGATGACCGAAGAAGACAAGGCCATTCGTCGGCTGAACGCCATGGGCGTGATTTGAAGGATTTGAGGGATACGACATGAGACAGGCAAACGAAGCCGCCAATCTGCGCATATCAGGTCCGCGTCTGTTGTCCAGACTGGAGGTGCTCGGCCGGATCGGTGATACGGGTGATGGCGGGGTATGCCGGCTGGCATTGAGCGATGAAGACCGGCTTGGCCGTGACCAGCTTGTCGCCTGGATGCGCGAGCTTGATCTTGAGGTGCATATTGATCCGATCGGCAACATCGTCGGCGTGATGGCGGGCGAGACTGACGGGCCTGCGGTAATGCTGGGCTCACATATCGACACGGTCGGCACGGGTGGGCGTTATGATGGCGCGCTTGGCGTGATGGCGGGGCTTGAGGTGATCGCCACGTTGCGGGAAGCGGGCTTTCGGCCACGCCGGCCGATTGCCATCATGGCCTTTACCGGCGAAGAGGGAGCGCGTTTTGCGCCCGATCTTCTCGGCTCCTGCGTGTGGACCGGCGATATGAGCGTCGAGGAGGCTTACGCCATCAAGGATCAGGCGGGCCTCATGGTCGGCGACGAGGTGCGGCGCATCGGTTACGCCGGATCGGCGGCGCCGGGTTGCGTCAAGACCCATGCCTATGTCGAGCTTCATATCGAGCAGGGGCCGGTTCTCGATCATTCGGGTGGCGGCGTTGCGGCCGTGACCGGCGTGCAGGCGATCACCTGGCTGGAGGCGACCGTCAGTGGTGAGCCCAACCACGCCGGTACCACCCCGATGGACGTCAGACGTGACGCGAATTATGCAGCTGCGCGGCTCATGGTGGCCGCTCGCGACCTGACAAAAACGATCTCCGGCCTGCGGGTTAACAGCGGGCGGTTCCGAACCGAACCCGGCAACGTCAACGTCGTGGCGCGTCAGGCGGTTTTCAGTCTCGATATGCGCCATCCCGATGATGCGCCACTGACGCACGCCGAAGCGCAGATGCGCGAAGCTGCCGCGCAGATTGCCGCCAGTGAGAATGTGACGATCACGTTCAGTGATCTTGCGCGTTTTCCTGCCACGCCTTTTGATGAGCGGATTGTGTCCAAGGTCGAGGCAGCCGCCAAGCGGCTGGGCTATCCGGTGCGTCGCATGCCCTCTGGCGCCGGACATGATGCGCAGATGATGGCGGGCTTTGTACCAACCGCCATGATTTTTGTCCCCAGCATCAACGGGCGCTCGCATACGCCGGATGAAGAAACCCGTTCCGAGGATGTGATTGCCGGCGCGAATGTGCTCCTGTCGGTCGCGCTCGATCTCGCGCAAGGCGATATGCCGGGTAGATAGATGCGCTTATTGGCAAGTGCCGGCGAAGCAGCCAAGATAGGGTATCGCTCGTAGCAGGGGAATGGGCATCATGTTGTCTGAACAGCGCCTGGTCAACATGGGCCTCGTCCTTCCAGCCATTCCCACACCCATCGCCAATTATGTGCCTTTCAAGCGTGATGGTTCGACGGTCTACCTCTCAGGCCAGGGCGCGCGACGCCCCGATGGCAGCGTGTTTTCCGGCAAGGTCGGCGACACGGTGACGCCGGAGGCTGCCTATGAGTTTGCCAGACTCATCGGCCTGCAGCTTCTGGCGGTGGCGAAGATGGTGGCGGGTGATCTTGATCGCGTCGAAATCCTGAAAGTTCTTGGCATGGTCAACGCCATTCCGCTTTTCTCCGATCAGCCGAAAGTGATCAATGGCTGCTCGGACCTGTTTGTCGAGGTGCTGGGCGAGCGTGGCCGCCATGCCCGCTCAGCGGTCGGCATGGCATCTCTTCCGCATAACATGCCCGTCGAAATCGAAGCGATCGTCAAAATCCATGAGCACTGATACAGCGATTGTCCCCGGAATTTCGTGGCGAGCGGCGCAGACGATTGCGCGCGAGATCGGCACGCCGGCGGTCGCTGTCGACCTTGACCGGGTTGAGCGCAATATCGCCCGGGTACAGGCTGCCTGCGACGCGGCGGGGCTTGCCAACCGGCCGCATATCAAGACCCACAAGAGCCCCTTCTTCGCCAAGATGCAGTTGGCGGCGGGGGCGCATGGCATCACTTGCCAGAAGCTTGGTGAAGCCGAGATCATGGTGGCGGCCGGCATTGACGATATTCTCATCACCTACAATGTGATGGGCGAGGCGACGCTTGAGCGGCTGCGCGCCCTGTTGCGCCGGGGACCAAAGCTGACGTTGGCGGTCGACAGCGTGCATACCATCGATGGTCTGGCGATGGCGGCGCGCCAGGCCGGGCGGGTTCTTGATGTGGTGATCGAATGCGATACGGGACGTGAGCGGGCTGGCGTCGCGACGGCCGCCGAGGCGGTGGCGCTGGCGGATCATATATCCCGCGCGTCGGCGCTGCGCTTTGCCGGCTTCATGCTCTATCCACCGGAAACGAAATGGGCTGAGACGCAGCTCTTCTATGACGAGGCCCTTGCAGGCGTGCGGGCGCTCGGTCTTGATGCGGGGATGGTGTCGACTGGCGGCACGCCCAATCTGACCAATCTGGGCAAATTGCGGGGTGCGAGCGAGCATCGCGCCGGTACCTATATTTTCAACGATCGCATGATGATGGGCTGTGGAGCGGCGGTGGCGGGCGATGTGGCGCTGACGGTCGTGTCCCGCGTGGTCAGTCGTGGCGGCGCTGATCGTGGCATTCTTGATGCGGGCTCGAAGACATTGACGGCTGATCCTGGCGGTGGGCTGGAGGGCTATGGTCACATCATCGAGCATCCGCAGGCGCGGATCGCCCGCTTTGCCGAAGAGCATGGCTTTCTTGATCTGTCGCGCTGCAATGATCGCCCCGATGTTGGCGGTGTGGTGCGTGTCGTCCCCAATCATGTGTGTGTCGTGGTGAATATGGTCGACGAACTGATTGCCGTTCGCGGCGACGAGATTGTTGCAACCATTCCGGTGGCGGCGCGCGGACGCTTGCGCTGAACAGAGAAAGTCATGGCGATGAAGCATATCGGGGTCATCGGGCTGGGGGCCATGGGGCTGGGTATGGCAAAGATCCTGGTTGAGCGCGGCTTTACGGTTCGTGGCTGCGATCTGTCCTCGGAACGCCAGAGGCTGGCGCAGCAGGCGGGCGTGACGATCGCCGCCGAGCCTTCGAGCCTTTATGCCGTGTGCGAACTGGTGGTGGCGTCGCTTCCGAAGGCAGCGGACGTTGCCGGTGTCGTCGAAGGCCCGGCAGGTTTTGTTGCGCGAGGCCGGCCTGACGCTATTTTTGTCGACACGTCGACATCCGAGCCCCGGGTCTCGCGCAAGCTTGCGGCTGCCTGCGGGACCAGACTTGGCTTTCTCGATGCGCCGGTGTCCGGCGGGCCGCAAGGTGCGAAAACAGGCACGCTCACCTTCATGGTGGGTGGCGACAAAGAGGTGATGGAGCGGGCGCGCCCGGTGCTGACGGCGCTTGGCAACAAGATCATCCATGTAGGAGCGAGCGGGGCAGGCAATGTCGCCAAACTGGTCAATAATCTCCTCGTTGCCGCCAATCTGGCGAGCGTTCGCGAGGCGGTGGCGCTTGCCGCCGCAGCAGGCGTTCCCGCAGAGGATGTGCTGACCGCCATCAACGCGGCATCTGGCCGCTCAGCCGTCACAGAGGTGAACTACACGCGCTGGATTTTGTCCGAGCGTTTTGATTCAGGCTTCACCATGGGTTTGATGCGCAAGGATGTGCAGCTTGCAGCAAAGCTCGGGCAGGATGTCGGTTCATTTGGTGCTGTCAGTGCGCTCGTCAGTGACTTATGGGACGCCTCGGCGCAAGGTCTTGGCGACGGCGAGGACTTCAATAAATTCGTGATTGCCCCGGGAAGTAGCGAATGATGATCGCCGCCAGCGAGCGTTCGCTGCGGTTGGCGGCATTGCTGACAACCATCCTCAAAACGGCCGAGATCGGCAGTTTTGTCGGCGATGGATTGATCGGTGGCGCGGGGGCATCAATCCCCTTGATCGATCCTGCGACGGGTATGGTGCTGCTTGGCTATCGTGATGGCGGGGCGGGGGCAGCCGATGCGGCGATGGCGTCGGCAGGTGATGGGCTGGCTGCCTGGCGGCGACTGAGCGCGTCGGCGCGCGGGCGCATCGTCTGGGCCATCGGCCAGGAAGTGCGTGCGCATGCAGCGCTGATTGCCGAGATCGAGGCGATCAACGTCGGCAAACCGATCCGCGATGCGCGCGCCGAAGTCGGCCGCGTCGCCGAGATGTTTGAGTATTACGCCGGCTGGGCTGACAAACTCAGCGGTGATGTCATTCCAGTCCCGACCTCCCACCTGAACTATACGCGCCGCGAGCCTCTGGGCATCGTCGTGCAGATCACGCCGTGGAATGCGCCGTTTTTTACCGCCGGCTGGCAGGTGGCGCCGGCGATTGCGGCTGGTAATGCCGTGGTGCTCAAGCCTTCGGAGCTGACGCCGCTCACCTCGCTCATCCTCGCGCATCTGGCGCTCAAGGCGGGCGCGCCGGCCGGGCTTGTCAATGTCGTGGCGGGGCTTGGGCCAACTTGCGGCGCGGCAGCAGTAGCGCATGTGAAAACCAGCCTTGTGGTCTTTGTCGGCTCGCGCCGGACCGGTGCGGAAATTGCCCGGCTTGCGGCCGAGAATGTGGTGCCGACGATCCTCGAACTTGGTGGCAAATCGGCCAATATCGTCTTCGCCGATGCCGATATGGATCAAGCCATCATGGGTGCGCAGGCGGCTATTTTCTCCGGCGCCGGGCAATCCTGTGTCGCGGGATCGCGGCTGATCGTCGAGCGGAACATTCACGGGGCGTTTGTGCAGCGCCTCGTTGGCGCCGCCCAGCGCATCGCCATCGGTGACCCGCTCGATGAGGCAACCCATCTTGGCCCGATCCAGAATGCGCGCCAGTTCGAACGCGTCTCATCCATGGTCCGCGATGGCGTCAGCGAGGGGGCACGATTGGTGAGCGGGGGGAGTGCGCCGGCGGCGCTCGCGCAGGCCGGTTATTTCTTTGCTCCCACCATTCTTGATCAGGTGTCGCCGGGAATGGAGATTGCGCGCGAGGAGGTATTTGGTCCCGTCCTCTCTGTTCTTCCGTTCGACCATGAAGAGGAAGCGGTGCAGCTTGCCAATGACCAGCCCTACGGGCTTGCCGGCGCGGTATGGACCCGCGATGTGGCGCGCGCCCACCGCATGGCGGCAGAGGTGCGCGCCGGCACGTTCTGGATCAATGGCTACAAGACAATTTCGGTGATGTCGCCTTTCGGCGGTTTTGGCCAGTCAGGTTATGGCCGCTCGTCCGGCATCGAGGCGCTGCACGCCTATACGACGACAAAGTCAGTCTGGGTGGAAACCTCGGCTGCGCCAGTATCGGCTTTTGGCTATTCCGGCGAGCGCTGAGGCTCACGCCCATGGCTCGCCGGCAATAAGCCTCGTTGCGAGCGCTGCTGCGGCAGCGGCCATCAACGTTTCACCTTTTGCTGGCGTTGCGCGCCGCGCATCGCCGATGACGCCGGAATCGGTGATCTCCTTGAAGCTGCGCCAATGATTGAGCGGGCGGTTCAAGGGTGACGTGCCATCAAGCGCAAAGGGTCCATGCGCGTCGTTCAGCTGGTCGTTGAGAACGAGGTCGGGTCTGATCGCCATCATCATTGATGTCTCGGCTTCGCAGGCGTGATGAACCGCCTTCTGGTCCTCAAGGGTTGCAGCGAAGCTCTCTGTTGCCAGCGTGAAATAGGTGGTGACACCCAGGGCGATATCCAACTCGCGCGTGAGGTCGGTCGTCAGCGCCTGAAGCGCGGCGATGTTGCCGCCATGGCCGTTGACGATGATCATGCGCTTAAATCCGGCACGCTTGATTGATGCCAGCAGGTCCGCAAGCAAAGCGTGATAGGTACGAAGGCCAAGAGTGAAGGTGCCGCCGAACGAAACATGATGCTCGGCCAGGCCGACCCATAGTGTCGGCGCCACAACAACGTGCTTTCCTTGATCCTGCATGAGACGGCCGGCGCGTTCGCAGACGGCAGCGCACAGATAGGTGTCGACACCGGTTGGCAGATGCGGGCCATGCTGCTCGGTCGAGGCCACCGGCAAAATCACCAGAGCGTCGGCCTCGGCCTTGCTCCGCAGATGTGCGGCTGAAAGCTCGCTCCACAAAACGCTCATCGTGCGCTCCTCATGTGATGGCGTTGTCGCGCCGCGTGCAACACCGCTGATTGCCGAGGCCTGCCTGTTCGCATCGCCTCATCGCTCTAGGCCCGCGAGTTTGGCAGAGTGGTGTTGCCACGTTCAAGTGTGACGATCTCGCCGTCCTTGTTGATGGCGCGCCGCTCATAGCTCCAGGCAAACCCGTCAGCGCCTTTATCCTCGATACGATGCAGGGCATAGCCGGCCCCATGCGTGCCCTGGCGTGGATCAGCCGAGGCGGAGGGAACGGAAAAGACGTGGATCGGCGACCTGGGACCGGCAATGGTGACGAGATCGGGCACATGCATATGGCCGTTGAGGACTAGCTCGGCGCCGGCTGTTGTCAGAACCGTGCGCACGGTTCCTCCGTTCTCCAGGCGCTTGTGCCAGTGCTTGCGGGTCACATCCATCGGGTGATGCATGAGCACGATACGAAACAGCCCTTCGCGGCTCAGCGTCACGAGATCATCGGCAAGGCGGACGATCTGGCGGCCATCCACGCGACCAGCTGCTGAAAAAGGCCGTGTCGGCACGGCAGTCGACAGGCCGATGAGCGCCACCGGCCCGCGGCGGCGAATGAAAGGAAATTGCGCGCCCGCATGATCGCCAGGCGCTGTGTCGCTTGAAGCATAGTCGCGCCAGCACGTCATCGCCTCTTCAAGGGCGCCGGGGACGTAGGCATCGTGATTGCCTGGCACGATCGTCAAACGGTCCGGCGGAGCAATCGATTCGAGCCAGTCGCGCGCGGCGATGATTTCGCCCGGCAGAGCCAGGTTAGTGAGATCCCCGGTCACCACGATGTGGTCGGGGGAATGCGCCTTGGCGTCGGCGATCAGGCGCGACAGGATGTCGTGACGATGGATAAGGCGGCGGCTGCGCAGCCAGTTTGCATAGCCCAGCATACGTTTCGATGCGAGGTCGCCCCAGCTGGGGCGCGCAACGGGCCCGAGATGGGGGTCAGAGAAATGAGCAAGGACAAAAACCATCAGCTGCGCGCAAACACCTCAAGGAAACAACGCTTCCTTAAAGCATTTTACGCGCCAAGGGCTATGGCCGGATCAAAGAAAAGTGGCGGGTAAGGATGCCCAAGGCTGATTGCCTGCTCAGAGGAGATCAGCCAAAGTGCAGCAATGTCGACAGCCCGCTGCCCGTCGGTGCGGCGAGCGCTGGCAGCCAAACATAGGTGATGCGGGGCGCAAGAAGACGCGACAGGGCACGAGCAAACATGACAATCTCCCTAAAATCGGCGTGAGGCAGGACGCTCCCGGGTGCCGATTTGATGGTCAGACCATATATGTTGCATTGCACAAAAAGAAGTGTTGATTGAAAAGATCAGCTATGCATAAACAGGCTTTGAACTTAGTAATTTGTTCATATTTTCCGTAAAATGGCATGGTTTGCGGCTTAAATATGGCAAATTTCACCTGTTCTGATGAAGGGCTCATCATTGCGCCGCGTTGCAACAAATTTGAGCAGATGAGGGCAAGACGAAGGTGATCGCACCGCTGCGCAAATTGTTGTTTTCGTGGTGGCTCCTGCGCAGGGGGATGACGCTTGGGGTGCGGGCTGTGGTTGTCGACGCTTCTGACCGGATTTTTCTGGTCAAACATTCCTATATCAGTGGCTGGCATTTTCCCGGCGGCGGGGTTGAGCGCGGCGAAACCATGGGATTATCGCTGGAGCGCGAATTGCACGAAGAAGCTGGTATTATCTGTAGCGGGTCGGCGGTGCTGCATGGTATTTTTCATAATGGCGAGGCGTTCGCCGGCGATCATGTGGCGGTCTTCATTGTCCGCGATTTTGTCGAAGGGCCGGCGAGCGGCGCCCAGCTTGAAATCGTCGCGCGTGGTTTCTTTGATCGCCACGCGCTGCCCGACGGCACGAGCAGAGCCACACGCCAGCGCCTGGCGGAAATCTTCGAGGGGCATGCCATCTCGGCGCAATGGTGAGGTTTGCAATCAGCTCAACCCCGTGCTAATCGCGCCATCATGATGATCAAAAACGTGACAATCTTCCGGTCTCTGCGACGACGACACCTGGTTCGTCGCGCCTTGGCGCGTGCCGTCGCTGCCTGACCATCCTTTGTGGCCCGCAAGGTCCGATGTGGTCGGGTCCTGATCGCCCGACCGGAATTTCATCATGATATCGCTCTCCACGACGGCGCCTGGCGCCGATAGGCTCGCAAACGCAGCCTTCACTATCGTTGCCGACAGCCCTGCTTTTCATATCGCGACGGAAGATTTGCACGCCCTTGTTTTCGGGCCGGGCCGTTTTGCCCGCACCGCCTATCGGGTGCGCGGGCGTCAAGGGCATGAGCGCAGCCTGTCCCTTGCGGCTTTTGCTGATGGGCGGCTGATTGCGTCCGTGTGGCAAACCTATGTTCATGTCGGTGCCATGCCGGCGATTTTGCTGGGACCGCTGGCTGTTCATCCTGATTTCGCAGGCAAAGGTTACGGTCAGGCCCTGCTGGCGTCAGCGCTCACATCTGCCCGCACAACGCCAGCCGAGGCCGTCATCCTCATTGGTGATGCGCCATATTATGCGCGTGCCGGCTTCAGGCCCCTTGGTCACCAGCGCATCGGCTGGCCGGGGCCGGTTGATCCGGCGCGGGTGCTGGCTGTCGAACTGGTGAGCGGCGCGGTGGATCGTCTGGCGGGGCCCATTCGCGTTGCTCTTTTGCCGCCTGGGGACGAAGCGCCGGATCACTGACATTATCGTTCAGCGACCCTCGCGGTACCAGGCAAATCCGAGAGCGCCGATCAACAGCCCAAGACCGGCAAGCCCGTTGAACAGCGCAATCGCGTCGATGCCCTTGAGGATGCTGGCCTCGCTTGCCTTGATCGCGATCCAGCCCGGCCCCGAATAATTGGCGCCGCTGCGCTGGGCAACGACGCGGGGAAGATCAAAGCCGCTGGCGTTGGCAAAGCGGCGCACGCTGCCGCCGCTTGCCTCGGCAATGGCGGCCAGCGGCTCGGTCGAGGAGCGACCATCGGCGAATTCTCGCGGATTGAGCGGCCCGACATGGGCAAGGACGGTTTTATCGCCTTGCTCGATACGGTAAATTCCCGGCTCCGAGACCGAAGAGCGGCCGCGATAAAGACCTGGCTGCTCGTTCTTCAGATCAAGCGTGGTGCGATTGCCGGTCGGGGACGTAATATTTGCCGGAGGTGTGGTCTCGGCCAGCGTCTGGCGCGTCACCACAAGATCGCGCCCCGTCCGGACTGCCCGCAAGGCTTCCTCCTCGAGATCAGGCTCCTTCATCAGCCAATGCGCCAGGCGGCGCAGCAGATCGACGTGAGGGCCACCGCCTTCATAGCCGCGCGCCCACAGCCACACCTGATCGGAGAGGAACAGCGCGACGCGTCCCTCCTCAGGCCGGTCGAGAATAAGCAGCGGGCGCTTTTCCGGTCCTTGCAGGAGTGAACGGCCGCTGCGCTTTTCGGCCTCCAGCATGCGAAACCAGCGGCTCCACTTCGGCGGATCGCTGGCGCTTCCCGCCAGTCCGCGGGTGACGGGATGGCGCTTGCCGTCATCGCTCACGGTGGCACGAAACGGCCTCTCCAGCAGGCTGCCAGCCGGTTCGGCCGGCAGGATCGGGGCAAGCGGCGTCTGATAGAGGCTGTCGAAGCCCGCATCTTCAGGGCCTGAGGCGATCAGCAGGGCGCCGCCATTGCGCACATAACGCGCGATGTTTTCAAAATAAATGAGCGGCAGGATGCCACGCCGTTCATAGCGGTCGAAGATGATGAGATCGAAATCGTTGATCTTCTCCTGGAACAGTTCGCGCACAGGAAACGCAATCAGCGACAATTCGCGAAAGGGCGTTGCGTCGATGGCTTTGTCTGGCGGGCGCAGAATGGTGAAATGGATGAGATCGACTGCGGCATCGGCTTTCAGCAGATTGCGCCAGGTGCGCTCGCCCGCATGCGGTTCGCCAGAGACCAGAAGCACGCGCAGATTTTCGCGAATGCCCTTCACCGTCACCGCCACCTGGTTGTTGGCCGATGTCACTTCGCCTTGCAGGGGATCAACTTCAATCTCGACGATATGGTCACCGGCATGAACGATCTCGATCTCGGCCTGGGCCACATCGCCGGCGCGCACGCTCAGCCGGTTGACCAGTTCGCCATCAACCTTGACGCGGACATTGACCCTGGCACCGCTGGGAACGCCCAGATCATCAATGCGGAAGGTGAAGGTCTGGCGGTGACCGACCAAGCCGAAGCGCGGCGCGGTGAGGAGGGCGATGCGACGGTCGATTTCATTGTTGCGACCGGTGACCAGGGCATGCAGGGGGGCGCGCAAGCCAAGGCCTGCAAGGTCGGCTGGAATATCGTGCACCTGCCCATCGGTAATGAAAATCGCGCCAGCCACCTGCTCAGGCGGGACATCGCCCAGACCTTCAGCAAGACCGCGGAAGAGTTCGGTCCCGTCGGTTTCATCATTTACCGTATCGCCAACGCGAATGGTGCGCACGTCGATGTCTGGCAACTGCTTGAGCTGCGCTTCGATGTGTTTACGCGCTTCCTCGGTCTCGGCGCGGCGATTGCCGATCGACTGACTGGCGGTTTCATCAATCACCAGCGCCACTACGCCGGGCACGCGTTCGCGCTGTTCGCGCAGGAATTGCGGGTTGAGGAGCGAGGCGAGCAGCAAGGCCATCGCCAGCGCCCGCAGCAGCGCTCCGCGCCGGCGAGCGGCCAGGGCGATGATTGTCAGCACGAGCGCCACCCCCGCCAGCACGAAGACAAGCGGCAGCGGCACGAGCGGGACCAGCGCGAAATTATAATTCATGTTGGCTGCCTCGCGCCCGTCCCGGCATTTGTCTCACGGGATCTTTGCGTCATTGGCCGAGCCTTTGCAGAATATCATCGACATGAACCTGATCCGATTTGTAATTGCCGGTCAGCAGGTACATGACGATATTGATGCCGGATCGTAACGCCATTTCGCGCTGGCGCGGGCTCTCCCCATAAGTCGGCAGAAGCGGGTTGCCGCGCGCATCCACCGCCCAGGCGCCGGCGACGTCATTGGTGGTGATGAGGAGCGGGCTCACGCCATCGGCGATACGGACCGGACGCTTGGCGCCGGTCGGATTTGGCGCTGTCTTTTCAGTCCATAAAGGACCGTCATCGAAGCGACCGGGAAAAGCTGTCAGCAGATAAAAGGATTTGGTCAGGACGTGGTCGGCTGGAACGACTTCGAGCTCAGGGACATCGACGCCTTTGAGAATCTCCCGCAGCTTGACGAGGCCTGGCGTGTCGATACCGCCGCGCGCTGCCGGGCGCGAGGCACTTTGGTCGCGGGTATCGAACAGGATCGTCCCGCCGTTTTTCATGAATTGATCGGCGCGGGAGATGGCTGCGGGCGATGGCTTGTCGACGCGCGCGTCAATCGGCCAGTAAAGCAGCGGGAAGAATGCGAGTTCATCGCGGGCAAGATCGACGCCGACCGGCTCGGCCGGTTCGAGCGAGGTGCGCTCGGCCAGTGTGCGCGACAGGCCGGTCAATCCCTGACGCGAGATATCGTCGATTTCGGTGATGCCGGTGATGACATAGGCAAGGCGCGTGCGGTTGGCGGCATTGAGCGCGAAAGTGTCCTCAGGTGTCGCAGCGCTCAGCGGTGGTTGTGGCGCGCGCTGCCCTCGCTGCCGGCTGATCTGGGCGCTTGCCGGTTCGATGCTGGCGAGCAGGAGTGGCACGATCCCTAAAGCAATGAGAGCGGTCGCAGCGGCAAGTGGCCGGCGACCTCGCCACAAGCCACTCATCATGAGGACAAGCAGGGCGTCGACGAGAAAGAGTGCGGCGGCGGCAACCAGAAACCAGGAGGCAAGCGGGGTCTCGCGATGGCCGCCGTAATCGCGACGGAAAACGCCTGGCGGCAGGAGGTCGCCAGGCAGCGAGGTAAACTGATCGCCCGCCTGAACCGCGTTGAGCGCGCGGAATGCTTCCTCGCGACCATAGATACCCGGCGGATTGTCACGCGAGACCAGCGTCTTGCCGATCGCAGCGGCGGGAATGGGCTTGGCAAGCGGGGTTGCGCCCACCGAGCGCCCGCTTGCGTCCAGCAGGCGCAGGGGCGCCAGCAGCGTCTCGCCCTGTGTGAGGCGGTCCTGAGCGCCGCTGTTTGACGACAGAACAATCATCCGCCGCAGCATTTCAAGGAATGTTCCCGACAGCGGCAGGTTCGACCAATTGGGGTCAGCCGTCACGTGAACGAGCACGATATGACCCGCATTGCGGGTTTCGGCGGTAACGAGCGGCGTGCCGTCAGTGAGTTCGACCCATGTCTTGCCGGGAAGATCGGGGTCAGGTTCGGCCAGAATCTGGCGATTGATGGTAACATCGTCTGGGATCGCCATTCCGGCAAACGGGCTTGCCGGCGTAAAGCGGCCCAGTGATTGCGGCTGCTCCCATGACAGGGTACCGCCAAGAACGCGGGTTGTCTGGCGCAGCTTTACCGGCATGAACGGGTCGCCACGCTGGTTGGCCAGGCGCGTGCCGGCAAACCGCACCAGGACGCCGCCATTTTTGATCCAACGGTCCAGGCGCGGCTGGATATCGGTTGGAATGGCGGAGACGTCGGCCATGACAATCACCGCGACATTCTGGTCAAGAAATTCACCAATCGACGGACCAGTCCCGTTGGCGTTGGTCAGTCGCGTATCGGCAAAGGGCCGCAGGGCGTGCGACAGGACAAAGAGTGGCGAGAGTAACGGATTGTCGAAGTCAGCCGCGCCGGCCAGCAGACCCACGGTGCGCCGCCGCCAGCGATCATCAAGCAGTTGCACACTTCCAGCCGTTCGCGACTGGTCGATTTCGATACGGAAGATGTCGTTTCTCAGTTCAACCGGCAGGGCAAAGCGCGCCGTCGTCTTGTCGCTGCGCGCCTCAACGGTGAAGGGGGCGGCTGCAATCGAGCGACCGCGGACATCGAAGGCGCGCAGCGAACCCGATACAGGCGCTATCGTGCCGGCGCGCATGACAGGAACTTCAAGCGCTTCGGCACCATTGGCGGCCGTGCCCAGAATAAGAGGCGTGAGCGACGGGTCCTCGACGAGGGTGAGGCGTCGGGCGGGCAGCGCACCGGCAAGCATGTTTGCAAAGGCGCGCGCCTCGCCGTTCGCCAGCCCGTCGCTGTACCAGATGAGGTTGGCATCAGGGATGTCCTGGAGGGCGCGCATCAGAGGGGCGGCGATATCGCGACGGTCAGGAATGAAGGCTTCGGGAGCAAGCCCGCGCAGGCGCTCACGCGCTTCGGTGGCCGCTTGTGGTCGAAACGATTGATCGCTGCCCAGGCTGGTTGCGACCAGCAGCACCGGCAGGTTTGCCTCGATGGCAGCCTCAATATCGCGATCAATCGCTGCCTTGCGCAGATCGAATGACTGGGCCGACGGCCAGCCATTATCAACCACCAGTACCAGCGGACCGCGGGAGCGTTCAGGCCGCGATTGCGGGTCATAGGCAGGGCCTGACAACGCCAGGATCACGCAGGCCGCGATCGCCAGCCGCAGCGCTGTCAGCCACCACGGGCTGGTTTGCGGCTTTTCGTCCTCGCGGCGCAGGGCCAGAAGCAGGCGCAAAGGCGGGAACGCGACTTCGCGGGGGCGCGGGGGGATGAAGCGCAGCAGCCACCAGATTGCCGGCAGGATGACAAGGGCTGCCAGCATCAGTGGCGTGGCAAAGGAAAGGGAGAGAAAACTCATGACGATCCGCCCTCGTAAGCGACCATCCGCTCGCGCAGACAGGTGCCCAGCGCCAGCAAGGGCTCGTTTGCGGTGCGGTCGGTGTGATGGCGCAGGAGGCGGTGACCGTTGCGCACCAGATAGGCCTGCAATTCGCCGCGATGGCTCTCGAGGGCTGCCTGATAGTCGAGGCGATAGGCTTCTGCCCGGCCGGCGGTGAAGCGGGCGCCGGTTTCAGGATCGACGAATTCAGTGCGCCCCGCAAAGGGGAACGTCTCCTCCACCGGATCGAGGATCTGAACGATGTGAGCGCGCGCGCCAGCACCCGTGATCGAGGTCAGGCGGGTGATGATGTCTGACGCGGTATCGAGCATGTCTCCAAAGAGCACGACCTCGCTGAAGCGGGCCACCGGATTGGCCGGTGGAAGGCTTTCGGCTGGGCGTCGTTCAGCGGCAATCAGCGCTTCGGCGAAACGATCAACAACGAAACGGCTGGCCATGGGCCGTGTGAGACCAAGGATGCCGACCCGCTCGCCCGCTCGCACCAGCGTTTCGGCCAGCGCCAGCATGAGAATGATGGCGCGATCACGCTTCGAGGTGGTGGCAAGGTCTGATCGCACAGCCATTGAGGGTGAGCGGTCGGCCCACAACCAGATCGTATGGGCTGATTCCCATTCCTGCTCGCGGACATAAAGGTGGTCATCGCGGCCGGAGCGGCGCCAGTCGATGGCAGCAGCGTTTTCACCGGACGAATAACGCCGATACTGCCAGAAATTTTCGCCTGGTCCGGCGCGCCGGCGTCCATGAAGGCCGTGCAGCGCGGTCATGGCCACGCGTCGTGCCGCAACCACGAGGTCGGGCAGGCGCGCGGCCAAGGTAACGGAATCAGCGATAAGGCGCGGTCCACCTGCGGCATCAAGACGTGGCGTCAGGGCAACGCGCACCGCCGTCAGCCTAACCGGGTGGCCAGTTTGGCGATCACCTGACCGATCGAGAGACCATCGGCGCGGGCCGAGAAGGTGAGCGTCATGCGATGCTTGAGGATCGGTTCGGCAAGAGCTGCCACATCATCGAGCGAGGGCGCAAGGCGCCCTGACAGCAAGGCGCGCGCGCGGATCGCCAGCATCAGCGACTGGCTGGCACGCGGTCCCGGCCCCCAGGCGATCGCCGCTGTTTCGGCCGTGCCATCGGGGCGGGCAGAGCGCACCAGCGTGAGAATTGCCTCGACCACATTTTCGCCAACCGGCAAGCGGCGAACCAGGCGTTGGGCGGCCATCAGCTCATCGCCCGTCAGTGCTGCCCTGGCTTTCGTTTCCTCGATACCGGTGGTCTCGAACAGCATGCGCTTTTCAGCCCCGTGATCGGGATAGCCGACGTCGATTTCCATCAGGAAGCGGTCAAGCTGGGCCTCGGGAAGCGGGTAGGTACCTTCCTGCTCCAGTGGATTCTGGGTCGCCAAAACGTGAAAGGGACGGGGCAGATCGTAGCGCTTGCCGGCAATCGTCACATGGCCTTCCTGCATTGACTGCAGCAGGGCTGACTGGGTGCGGGGTGAAGCGCGGTTGATCTCGTCTGCCATCAGAAGCTGGGCAAAAACCGGGCCGGGCAGAAAGCGAAAATGGCGTTTACCCGTCTGGTCTTCTTCCAGCACCTCACTGCCGATGATGTCGGAGGGCATAAGGTCGGGGGTAAACTGGACGCGGCGGGCGTCAAGGCCAAGTACCAGCCCCATGGTATCGACGAGCTTGGTCTTGGCAAGGCCGGGCACACCGACAAGGAGGGCGTGCCCGCCGGACAGGATCGTGATGAGAGCGTTCTCGATCACCGTCTCCTGCCCGTAGATGACAGCAGCGATCGCCTGGCGGGCGCGACCGACCTTGTCAGTGACGGAGGCAGCGAGCTTTTCGAGATCGGCAATGTCACCGGTCGACAGATTTTGCGTGCTCATGGGTTCCAAACTCGTCATGCTTGTCAGCCGAGACAGTTGGCGCGGCAGGGAAAACAGGTCACTATCTGACCACGTCGCTGCGCCAAGGAACAGTACAAATCTTTGGCATCGACGGGCAGTCCATTATGCAGTGAGAAGCCGGCATGATGGCAAATTCGAGATGGAGCAGAAGGCGTTGGCTGCAAGCCCGACAGCAATTGCAGGACTTGAAGGGCAGTTGCGCCAGGCGCGCGGGGGTCCTGATAGCTGGAATCCGCCCTTCTGCGGCGATATCGACATGCGAATCGCTGTCGATGGCACCTGGTATTATCTTGGGACGCCGATTGGCCGGCGGCCATTGGTCAAGCTCTTCTCGTCCGTCCTGCGCCGCGAGGAGGACGGGCGCTATTATCTGGTGACACCGATCGAGAAAGTCGGGATCAAGGTCGATGATGCGCCCCTCCATGCGGTTGAAATGGCGGTTGAGGGCGCGGGCGCGGCTCAGGTTTTGCGCTTTCGCTGCCTGACGGATGAATGGGTTGAAGCAGGAAGCCCTCATCCGTTGCGCTTTTCACGCAGCGCACCCGGCACCTTGCGCCCCTATGTTCATGTGCGCCACCGGCTGGAGGCGCTGATTGCAAGGGCCGTCTATTACGATCTCGTCGCTCTTGGCTGCGAGGAGGATGTCGCCGGCGAACAGATGTTCGGTGTTTGGTCGGCGGGACGCTTTTTCCCGATGGCGAAGGCCAGCGAAATCGTGGCTGCATCATGAGAGCGGCTGGCTTTGCCCTGGACGATTTCATCGATCGGGCGCGAGGACGCCTCGACCCGTCACCGCATTTTGGCGAAGAGACGGCTGATAGCGGTGATCACGAGCTTGATCCGACGCTGATAAGTTTGCGTGCGCCTGGCCCTCGAAAGCTTGCAGCTGTGCTTGTGGGTATCATCAAACGTGACGAGCCCAGCCTGTTACTGACGCAGCGCACCAGCCATTTGCCATCGCATGCCGGCCAAATAGCCTTTCCCGGCGGCAAGATCGATGCGGATGACGCGTCACCGCTGATCGCGGCGCTGCGCGAAGCGGAAGAGGAGGTGGGGCTTCATCGCGGGCATGTTGACTGCCTGGGCTATCTTGACCCTTATCAGACGACGACGGGCTTTCGAATCATGCCGGTGGTGGCACTCGTTGATCCCGGGCATCGATTGACGCTGAATGAAAATGAGGTGGCAGATGCCTTCGAAGTGCCGCTCGCTTTCCTCATGGATCCTGCCAACCATCACGAGCATAGCCGCGAATTTCGTGGCCGTGACCGCCATTATTATGCCATGCCTTTTGGCGAGCGCTATATCTGGGGAGCAACGGCGGGCATGATCCGCCGCCTCTACCAGCGGCTCTACACGGATCAGACATGAGCAGTGTTGTTCTTTTCAATGTCGTTCTTTTTCTGATCCCCTTTGTGCTGTACGCCGTTTATCTCTTTGTCGCCGAGCGCAACCCCTTCCACCTGTCGTCGTGGGACAAGAAGCGCCTGGTCTGGCTTGGCGTGGCGGGTGTGCTGATCATCGCCTTGATGGTCGGTGTCATCGGCCCCAATGTCGGTCGCCAACTGTTCGGGCGCAATGAGGCCGGTGAAGCGGCCAGCCAACGCCCATGATGCCGGCTGTGTCGCTGGCTGGTTCGGCGTTCCTGCAAGCGCCCCGGACTGCCCGCCTCCTTGCGGTTCTTGATCCGGGTGGTGATGGCGCGGTGACCCGGATCGTCGGCGGGGCAGTCCGCAATGCGCTGATGGGCGAGCCGGCGGGCGACATTGATTGCGCCACCACGCTGACGCCTGATGCTGTGGTTGAGCTTGCAAGCGCAAGGAACCTGCGCACGGTTCCAACCGGCATCCGGTTTGGCACGGTGACGGTGCTTGTCGACGGCACCCCCTTCGAAGTGACGACGCTGCGCCGCGATGTCACGAGCGACGGGCGGTGGGCTGAAGTAGCGTTTGGCAATGACTGGCTGGAAGATGCGCAGCGGCGCGATTTCACGATCAATGCGCTTTACTGCGATGCTCAAGGGCGGATCCATGACCCTTTAGGGGGTTATGATGATGTGATTGCCCGGCGTGTGCGGTTCATCGGTGATGCGCACCAACGCATCGCTGAGGATTATCTGCGCGTGCTGCGGTTTTTTCGCTTTCACGCCTGGTATGGCAGGGGTGCCCCCGATGCTGCGGGCTTTCACGCCTGCGCCACGGCGCGCCGCCACATGGGACAGCTTTCTGCCGAGCGCCTGCGCCAGGAAATGCTCAAATTCCTGTCTGCTCCTGAGTGCGTCGGCGCTCTTCGTGCATTCGCCGACACCGGGGTGCTGATCGATCTGGTCGGCGTACCGGCCGTCGGGTGCCTTGAGCGGCTGGTGGCGCTTGAAAAGGCTCACGCGCGCGCGCCTTTTCCCGTGCTGAGGCTTGCTGCGTTAGCGGTCAGGATCGAAGAGGATGCGGAGCGTCTCACCGCGAGATTGCGCTTGTCGCGGGCCGAAAGCCGGTTTCTTGCAGATATGGGACGCTGGGGCCGGAGGCTCGCCGGCGACACAAGCCAGCATGGCCATCGTCTGGCGCAGGAAGCGCTTGGCCAAGACTACGCCCACGCCCATCTCTTTGGCTGGGCGCTCTCGCGCGACGAGGCAACAGATCCGCGCCGGCATGAGCTTGCTGATCTCGCCACGCGTGATCCGGTGCCGGTCTTTCCACTCAAAGGGGAGGATATGCTGTCGCTCGGGATCGCCGCCGGGAAGGCGATTGGCGATGGGCTGGCGACAGCCCGCGCGCTTTGGATTGCCAGTGATTTCCGCCTTGGGCGCGAGGCCTTGCTGGCGCATATGACAACAGACATAAAGCGCGCTGGCGTTTGCGCCCTTGAGCCTTCCGCCAGGGTGTTGTCGATTGGCGGCGGGGGAATTTCAGGCAAGGAGACCTCATGACGAGCGAACTCACGCACATCTCCCGCCTTGCCCTGGTCGGTTGTGGAAAGATGGGCGGCGCGCTGCTGGAGGGATGGCTGCGTCTTGGCCTGGCGGCCAGTGCGGTTGCGGTCATCGACCCTCATCTGCCGGATGGCACGGGCGCCGACCTGCGCAAACGCGGCGTATCGGTCAACATGGCGCTGCAGCCTGCCGAGATTGTTGTCATTGCCGTCAAGCCGCAGGCGCTTGATGCTGTTCTGCCGTCCTTGCGGCCTTTGCTTCGCCCATCAACGCTGGTGATTTCAGTCGTCGCGGGAAAAACCATGGCGCAGTTTGCCGCGAGGCTTGGCGAGGCTGTGGCAATCATCCGCACCATCCCCAACACGCCGGCAGCGGTTGGGCGCGGCATCACGGTCGGGGTTGCCAATGAAAGGGTGACGATTGAACAGCGGGCGCTTGCTGCGATGCTTCTGGGCGCTGTTGGTCAGTTTGAGTGGATGGAGGACGAAGCGTTGATGAACGCGGTGACGGCGGTGTCGGGCTCGGGCCCCGCCTATGTCTTTCATCTGGTGGAAGCGTTGGCGGCGGCGGGCGTGGCGCAGGGACTGCCGGCGGATCTGGCCGCAAAGCTCGCGCGGGTGACGGTCGAGGGGGCGGGTGAACTCCTCCATCAATCGGCCCTCGACCCGGCAATCCTGCGTCAGAACGTCACGTCGCCCGGCGGCACGACGGCTGCAGCGCTATATCACCTGATGGATGGCGATAGCGGCTTTCCGCCCCTGCTCGCCAAAGCAATTGCAGCGGCAACCGCACGTGGCCGCGAACTGGCGGGATAGACGGCTGCCGCGTCGCGTTGCCTTTGTGCGGGATTGGTCTAAGACACGGACGATCGGAGAGTTGGCACCATGACTGATGAACGAAAGAATGACCCCGTCGTCGATGCGCTGTTCGCCCTTCTCAGCGATTATGCCTATCGCGATGTGACGCTGGCGATGGTGGCGGAAAAGGCCGGTGTCAGCCTGGCGGTGCTGCGTGGCACGACGGGCAGCAAGTTTGCGATCCTGGAGCGGTTTGCCGCCGCAATTGATGCAGAGGTGCTCGCCGGTCTTGACCCTGAGCTTGATCAGGAAGGTGCCCATGAGCGGCTGTTCGATATTCTGATGCGCCGGCTTGACGTGCTGCTGCCCCATCGCGAGGCGATCCGCTCGCTGCGCGACGGCGCGCGCGAGGACCCGGCGCTGGCGCTTGGCCTGTGGAGGCTCGCCACGCGCTCGCAACGCTGGATGCTGGCTGGCGCGGATCTGGCAAGTGAGGGCGCGCGCGGTCACATCGCTGCTCGCGGCCTGGCGCTGAGCTTTGCGCGGCTCATTGATGTCTGGCTTGATGATGAAGACCCCGGCCTGGCGCCCACCATGGCAGCGCTCGACGCCAGCCTGCGGCGCGGCGAGCGGGCGATGCGCGCCCTCGACACGCTCCATCGTTTGACGGCGCCACTGCGCCTTCTTGTCGGGCGGGCGATTGACGGCAGGCGCCGCAGGGCCAGCGGCGCGCGTCATGCGGCTGATGATGAGGCCGGCATTTCCACCCGCCATTGACAGGATCGCGATGCGATGAGCGCGCAGTCGACCAATCATTCCCCGGCGTTGATCACCTATGGCGATTTTGAGCAGGTGGATATCCGCGTCGGGACGATTATCGCGGTCGATCCCTTCCCGGAAGCGCGCAAACCGGCATGGAAACTGACGATTGATTTCGGGGCTGAACTGGGAACGCGCCGCTCCTCGGCGCAGATCACCCGGCATTACCAGCCCGACGATCTCGTCGGGCGCCAGGTGGCAGCGGTGGTGAATTTTCCGCCGCGACAGATAGGCAAATTCATGTCGCAGGTGCTGACGCTCGGCTTTCCCGATGCCGATGGCGAGGTCGTCCTCATCAGCCCTGAGCGTCAGGTTCCCAATGGCGGCCGGCTGTTCTGAAGCCGGCCGGCAGCGATGTCCTCAATGGGATTGCAGCGTGCCGTGCGGGCTCATCTTGTCGATAATGGCTGGCAGGTATTGCGACATCGCCTGTGACACCATGTCGGGCGAAATGCCGAATTTCGCTGCCAGTTCGCCCAGTTGCGAGGAGCCGAGCGCGCTGGTGATCTGGCTTGCCTCAACCGGCATGTTCTGGCCGCTGCCGAGCCAGGATTGTACGTGCTGTCCCAGGCCCGCCTGTTCCAGTTGCTGCAACAAGCCGCCGGCGCCACCCGAAACACCATTCTGCAGCATCTGGGTGACAATATTTGACAGCATGTCGCCGCCGCCCTGCTGACCCTGGCCGCCCATGGCGCCCTTGATCAGATTGAAAACCATGTCCATCAATGACATATGTACCTCCTGTGCTCGTCCGTTCTTCAATGCCCCGGAAATGCGACGAGCGTACGAACGGGCACGCCGAGCGCCTCAATCTTCGCCCTGCCACCCAGATCGGGCAGATCAATGATGAAGCAGCAGGCTATCACGTCAGCGCCGAGCGACAGAAGGAGTTTGGTTGCCGCTTCCGCTGTTCCGCCAGTTGCCACCAGATCGTCGACAATAACGACTTTTTCTCCCTGCAGCACGGCATCCTTGTGGACCTCCATGCTGTCGACGCCGTATTCGAGTGAATAGGCAATCGATATCGTCTCATGAGGCAATTTGCCCTTTTTGCGGATCGGTACGAAGCCAGCCGACAGCTGATGGGCAACCGCGCCGCCAAGAATGAAACCGCGCGCCTCGATCCCGGCGACCTTGTCGATCTTGAGACCGGCATAGGGCTGTACCAGCTCATCGACGGCGCGGCGGAACGCCTGGGCGTTGCCGAGAAGCGTGGTGATGTCCCGAAACAGAATGCCTGGTTTCGGGTAATCGGGAATGGTGCGGATACTGTCGATGAGGGTCATGTCGGGCCTTATCTGCGGGTCAGTACGCGCCCGGCGACGGCGTCGAGCTTGGCGAGAAGGGCGGGGTCGCGCGCCTCCGGTGCGGTGATGATGGCATATTCCAGCGCCCGGTCGCTGCCGGCCGGGCAGGGCTGGTTGTCGCGAGGAAAATCGCGGGCAAGGCGCAGGACGAGGCGCTGGGCCGACGAGACATTGGCATGCATCTGGGCGATGATCGACTGGATATCCACTTCGCCGTGATGAGGATGCCAGCTGTCGAAATCGGTCACCATGGCAACCGTGCAATACTTGAGCTCGGCCTCGCGGGCGAGTTTGGCTTCCGGCATGTTGGTCATGCCTATGACGTCGCAATTCCATATCTCGCGATAGAGCTTGGATTCAGCAAGCGTTGAAAATTGCGGACCTTCCATTGCCAGATAGGTGCCACCGAGGGTGTGGGGTATGGCCTCTGCCTTGAGCGCGGCGCCGACCGCGGCCTGCAGGCCGGGGGCGACCGGCTGGGCAAGCGAGACATGGGCCACGCAGCCCTGGCCAAAAAAGCTCTTGGCGCGCGCAATTGTCCGGTCAATGAACTGATCGACAAGAACGAATGTACCGGGCGGCATGGTTTCTCGAAACGAGCCGCAGGCGGACAGGGAGACGACATCGGTCACACCGGCACGCTTCAGAATATCGATATTGGCGCGGTAATTGATTTCTGACGGGCTGTAGCGATGGCCGCGCCCATGACGGGGCAGAAAGACAATCTTCAGATCGTCGATGGTGCCGATGCGCAGCGCGTCCGATGGTTCTCCCCACGGGGATGAGATGGGCTGCCAGTGCGCATCTTTCAACTCGGGCAGATCATAGACACCTGATCCGCCGATAATTCCCAGCACTGATGCCGACATCGCTGTTACCCCGGTCCGTCAAGAAAGCACTATACGTGAAAAAGGGGCCTCGCAGCCCCCTCGTCAACCCTGGCGCGGCCGCCTCAGCCGCCGCACGCGCAATGTCAAATCTGCTTAATGCGGCAGATCGCTCCACACCTTCTTTTTGGTGAAATAGAGCAGTCCGGCGAAAATAACGAGGAAAATAATCGCCTGGAAGCCAATGCGCTTGCGCTCTTCAAGCTTCGGCTCCGCCGCCCACATGAGAAAGGCGGTCACATCGCGCGCGTAATTTTCAATCGTTGCCGGCGTCCCGTCCTGGTAGGTGACCTGCCCGTCAGCGGCGAGCATGTTTGGCATGGCGATATTGTTGCCGGGGAAATATTTGTTGAAATACGAGCCCTGCGGCGGCTCGCTGCCGGCGGGTGCGTCGGCGTAACCGACCAATAAGCCGTAAAGATAGTCAGGTCCGGTCTCGATGTTGCGCCCGGTCACGGCATCAAACACGAAGAGCGGGAAGCCGCGCGGCGAGGTGCGGGCTTTCGCCATCACTGACAGATCGGGCGGGACCTTGCCATAGGTGTCTTCGGCGAGTTTCTTGTTGGGGAACGGGTTGGCGAAGCGGTCTTTCAACTCGGCCGGGCGCATCACCGGTTCGCCCTTGTCGTCCTTGTCGGCGACCTTGAATTCGGCGGCGATCGCTTTGGCTTGCGCCTCGGGGAATTGTGGTCCGCCGGTCTGCGTCAGATTGCGGTAAGAGAGGAGGTCAAGGCCATGACAGGCGGAACAGACTTCCTTGTAGATCTGGAAACCGCGTTGCAGCTGCGCCCGGTCGAAGGTGCCGAAGGGGCCGGAGAACGACCATTTCTGGACGGGCGGCAATTCCTGTTCATGTCCATGGCCATCCTGGGCGATGGCGGCATGGATTGACATGCCAAGCGACAGGCCAAGGAAGGCAGCGAGCAGAGGCGATGTTCTGGTCATTAGATTGGTCATAGGTCTCAGCCCTTGCGCTCTGGCATAGCGGTGGCACCGGCGGGTGTTCCCGATCCGCCCATTCCACCTGCACCGAGCACGGATTCGGTGATCGACATCGGCAGGGGCTTTGTCTTTTCCACAAATCCCAGGAGCGGAAGAATGACGAAGAAATGCATGAAGTAGTAGACCGTACAGATCCGTCCGGCGACCACGTACAGGCCTTCCGGCGGCTTCGAGCCGAGATAGCCCAGAATCACGCAGACAACGGCGAAGATCCAGAAGAACTGGCGGTAGAGCGGGCGGTAGCGGGCGGAGCGCACCTTCGACGTATCAAGCCAGGGCAGCAGGAACAGGACGGCAATCGACCCGAACATCGCCAGCACACCGCCAAGCTTGTCGGGGATGGCGCGCAGGATGGCGTAGAAGGGCAGGAAGTACCATTCAGGAACGATATGAGCCGGCGTCACCAGCGGGTTGGCCGGGATGTAATTGTCCGGATGGCCGAGATAGTTCGGGTTAAAAAACACGAACCAGAAGAAAAGGATGAGGAACACCACCATGGCAAAACCATCCTTCACCGTCGCATAGGGGGTGAAGGGCACGACATCGCTGTTCTGCTTGACCTCGACGCCGGTCGGATTGTTCTGCCCCGTTACATGGAGCGCCCAGAGATGAAGAGCGACGACGCCGGCGATCATGAAGGGCAGCAGGAAGTGCAGCGAAAAGAAGCGGTTCAGGGTGGGATTATCGACGGCAAAGCCGCCCCACAGCCAGGTGACAATCGATTCGCCAACGAGAGGGAGGGCGGAAAAAAGATTGGTGATGACGGTTGCGCCCCAAAACGACATCTGTCCCCAGGGCAGCACATAGCCCATGAAGGCGGTCGCCATCATCAGCAGGAAGATGATGACACCGAGGATCCACAGCACTTCGCGCGGTTCCTTGTAAGAGCCGTAATAAAGGCCGCGGAAAATGTGGATGTAGACGGCGATGAAGAACATCGAGGCGCCGTTGGTGTGCAGGTAGCGGATCATCCAGCCATAATTGACGTCGCGCATGATGTGCTCGACGCTGTTGAAGGCCAGATCGACATGGGGCGTGTAATGCATCGCCAGCACGATGCCGGTCAGGATCTGCGCGCCCAGGCAAAGCGTGAGAATACCGCCGAAGGTCCAGAAATAGTTCAGATTGCGCGGCACTGGAAAACCGACGAACTGGTCATACATCATCCGCGGCAGCGGCAGACGCTTGTCGAGCCAGCGCTCGAAACCGGTTTTGGGCTGATAGGTCGAAGCGTGTCCGGACATCGAAGGCTCCGTGGGTTGTTGGTTCAGCCGATGCGAACGAGGCTATCGGAAGCGAAAGTATAGGCGGGGACCTCGAGGTTCTTTTGCGCTGGACCTTTGCGCACGCGCCCCGAAGTGTCGTAAAGTGACCCATGGCAGGGGCAGAACCAGCCATTATAGGCGCCCTGATAGCCAAGCGGCACGCAACCAAGATGGGTGCACACGCCAATCAGGATCAACCATTCCGGTTTCTGTACGCGCTTCTGGTCAGTCTCGGGGTCGCTGAGATCGGCAAGCTTCGCATCGGTCGCCGCCTTGATCTCGGCTTCGGTGCGGCGGCGGATGAAAACCGGCTTGCCGCGCCACAGAACCGTAATCATCTGGCCCTGCTTGACCGACGCGATATTCACCTCAACCGACGCAAGCGCCAATGTTGATGCATCAGGGTTCATCTGGGCGATGAACGGCCAGACCGCGCCGGCGCCGCCGACGGCTGCGGCCGCCCCGGTTGCCAGATAAATAAAGTCGCGGCGGGTGGTACCACTATGCGCTGACATGGTTTCAACCATCGTCGACGATCCTCTCAAGCCCCACAGCCGGGTGTCCCGGCCCTAAATTCTGTCTGTTCAATCATTCATTGGAGCGAACAGATCACACCTTTCGCACCCAATAGCCCGACAGATCCAGCGGCGGTTTCTTGCACGCAAGCCGCCACCATGTCCAGACTACGATTGGCGCAATTGCGCAACAATAGAAGGCAATCAAGGAATTACCAGATATTTCGTGCGTTTATGACGCAGCAATCGGCGCGCTCAGGCGGCCGCCAATCCCAGAAATCCACCTGATTGTCGCGCCCACAGGCGCGCATAGAGGCCGCCGCGGTGAATGAGATCGGCGTGCGTCCCTTCCTCGACGATTCGCCCGTCATCCATGACGACCAGACGATCAAGCGCGGCAATGGTTGACAGGCGGTGGGCGATCACCATCGCCGTTTTACCGTGCATGAGGTCGGCAAGACTGCTCTGGATGGCTGCTTCAATCTCCGAATCAAGGGCTGAAGTGGCTTCATCCAGCACGAGGATTGGTGCATTCTTGAGCAGAATGCGGGCGATGGCGATGCGCTGGCGTTGACCGCCAGACAATTTCACACCGCGCTCACCCACACGGGCGGCGTAGCCGGCATTGCCATCCTTGTCACCCAGTCCAAGGATGAAATCATGCGCCTGAGCCGCCTTGGCGGCGGCAATGATCTCATGTTCGCCCGCTTCGGTGCGACCATAGCGGATATTCTCCTCGATCGAACGATGGAGGAGGGCGTTGTCCTGGGTGACGACGCCGATCGAGCGGCGCAGGCTCTCTTGGCGCACGCCAGCGATATCCTGTCCGTCGATGCGGATGGCGCCTCCCTCGACCTCGTGGAGGCGCAACATCAGCGAGACAATGGTCGATTTTCCAGCTCCCGACGGGCCGACAATGCCGACTTTCTCGCCTGGCGCGATGCGCAGATTGAGATGATCGATGATGCCTTTGCCCTTGCCGTAATGGAAGGTGACATTATCGAAGACGATCTCGCCGCGGGGTACTGCAAGTTCGCCGGCGGCTGGCGCATCAACCAGCGTGTGCGGCTTGGCGATGGTGTCCATGCTCTCCTGAACAGTGCCCACATTCTCGAAGATCGAGCGCACGAGATGCATCACCCAGCGCGACATGTCGTTGAGGCGCATCACCATGGCAAGTGCTGCGCCCGCCTCGCCGACACTCATCGCTCCTTCACGCCACAGCGACAGCGAGAGAGTGCCCGTTGACAGCAGCAGCAGCGTGTTGAGCAAGATGAGCACGGATACAGCAATGGTCAGCAGGCGCAGCGTATCAAGGCCAAGCCGTGTATGGCGCTCGATTGCCGCCTTGACTGCCGAGCGCTCCTGATGGTCGCGGGCAAACAGCTTGACGGTCAGGATGTTGGTGTAGGAATCGACGATGCGGCCAAGAAGCGCCGAGCGAGCTTCCGACTGCTTGGCCGACAGCGCCACGGCGCGCGGCACGAAATGACGCAGCAGCAAGCTATAGGCAATCGCCCAGGCAAGAATCGGCAGACCGAAGACCATGTTGATGTTGGTGAACGCCACGAAGGCGACGACGACGTAAATGACCACATAGGCCATGTTGTCGAGGGTCTCCAGGGTCACGGCCTGGATCGCCGGGCCCGACTGCATGACGCGGTTGGCGAGCCTGCCGGCGAAATCGCTCTGAAAATAATTGAGCGAATGGCCGAGCGTGTAGAGATGGGTGCGCCAGCGCACGCGGCTGTAGATCGGTGTCACAAGCGCCTGATTGAGGACGACCTCGCCCAGGATCATCAGCGCCGGACGGACAATGGCGACAAACAGCGCCAGCCCGGCCAGGATCGCGCCATGGGTGATGAGAATATCGGCCGGCTGACTTGAAACCAGAAGATCAACAAAGCGCCCGGCCAGCAAGATCATGCCCGATTCCATCACGCCTATGGCCAGCGCGAAGGCAAAATTCACCGCCACCAGGCCACGGAAAGGGGCGATGTAATGCCAGATGAACGCGCCGACGCGGGCAGGCGGCGTTACTTTGTCATCAAAAGGCGCGAAAGGATCGATGCGCTGCTCGAACCAGGCGAAGAAGCGTGACAACATGGGAATGACTTTGCAAAAAGGCCGAAGGGCGCGGGGTTTGACACCCCTTTCGTGGCACTATCGTGACGTGGGGAAGGGCGGTCAAGCGAGATGGACGCGGTGCAACGACCTGAACTTGCGCTTTATCAGCCGGACATTGCTCAGAATACCGGAACATTGCTGCGTCTGTGCGCCTGTCTCGGGGTGAGCGCCCATATCATCGAACCGGCAGGGTTCCCGGCAAGCGATCACGCCTTCCGGCGCGCTGGCCTCGATTATCTTGATCAGGTTGTGATCAGGCGACATATCCATTTCATAGCGTTTCGCGACATGGTGCGCCGAGAGGGTCGGCGGCTGGTTCTGGTGGAAACGACCGGCGCGACCACCTACGAACGATTTTCGTTCAGTGATCGCGATATCCTGATGCTGGGGCGCGAGAGCGCCGGCGTGCCGGACGAGGTGGCGCAGATATGCGATGCGAGTGTCGCGATACCGATGCGCTCAGGTTTGCGCTCGCTCAATGTGGCGATGGCGGGTGCGATGGTATTGGGAGAGGCGATGCGCCAGACAGGCCGCTTTCCTCAACCGGTGGAGGACGACGAGACGTGACGATGACATCCCCTTCGAATGACGAACTGGCGCTGCGCCAGCAGCAGGCAATGGCGTGGTTCAGCGCCTTGCGCGAGCGCATCTGTAAGGCCCTTGAAGTGATCGAGGAGGGTGCGCCGCCCGATCTCTATACCGGCCAGCCGGGGCGTTTCCTGCGCACTCCCTGGACGCGCACCGATCACAGGGGTCAAGCCGGTGGTGGCGGCGAGATGGCGATGCTGAAGGGGCGCGTCATCGAGAAGGGAGGCGTGCATGTATCGACGGTATTTGGCGAGTTTGCGCCTGAATTTCGCAAGGAAATTCCCGGTGCTGCTGACGATCCCCGCTTCTGGGCCTCAGGCCTGTCGCTCATCATCCATCCGCTGAGCCCGCATGTGCCGACGGTTCATATGAACACACGCATGGTGGTGACGACGAAACGCTGGTTTGGTGGCGGTGCTGATCTGACGCCAATGCTCGATCGCCGCCGCCAGCAGGATGATCCTGATACGCTTGCCTTCCATGCCGCCATGAAGGTGCCCTGCGAGGCGCATCCGGGGCCTGGCGATTACCCGCGCTACAAGGCGTGGTGCGACGAGTATTTTCATTTGCGCCATCGCAACGAGCCGCGTGGAATCGGCGGCATCTTTTACGATTATCTCGACAGCGGCGACTGGGCGGCTGACTTTGCCTTCACCAAAAGCGTCGGTCAGGCGTTTCTTGATGTCTATCCGCGGATCGTTGCTGCCAATATCGCCACGCCGTGGAGCGAGGCGGAGCGTGAGGAACAACTGATCCGTCGCGGGCGCTATGTCGAATTCAACCTGCTTTATGATCGCGGCACGATTTTCGGCCTGAAGACCGGCGGTAATGTCGCCTCGATCCTCTCCTCGATGCCACCCGTGGTGAAATGGCCGTAGAGCTCGCTGCTCAGGCGGCTTTCGTCAGGTAGGGCGGGTTGAGCCCGAGAAGGCGGTGCAGGACGCCGTCGACGTCGGCAGGATAAAAAGGCTTCTTGAGAAAGGCGTCCGCGCCGGCTTCAAAAGCCTCGTTCAGCTTATCGCCGCTCTGCTCGGATGACATGAGAACGACGCGGGGGGGTGTGGCGTTTTCCTTCAGGCGCTTCAGCGTGGCGATGCCGTCAAGTCCCGGCATGTTGATGTCAAGAAAGACGATCTCGGGTGCGCTGTCAGCGTTCATCCTGAGCGCCGTCTCGCCGTCAGCCGCGTCGCTGATGCGAAAACCGAAATGGCTGCTTTCGAGGACTTTGCCAACGACGCGGCGAACGGTCGAACTGTCGTCGACGATCAGCGCGCCGATACCTTGGCGCAGGCGCAGGTAATTGTTGATGATGTTGGCAAGATCGATGGGCGTGAAGGGTTTGCGCAGGAAATCATAGGCACGCAGTTTCTTCGCCAGTTGCATGACTTCGTCGGTGACGTTGGTCGACATCAGAACGGAAAAGGTCTTCACGCCGGCGGAGCGGGCCTGCGCCAACGCGTCGATGCCGCTCATTCCCGGCATGATGACGTCGATGAAGGCGAGATCGAATTGTGAATTGCGAAATTTCTCGGCGAAATCCATGCCGTCATGGGCTTCAGTCACGCTCAGCGGTACGGGGCTGTGCCCACAGGCGCGCGCAAAGGCCATGCGCACAGCTGACGAATCATCAGCAACGATAATGTTAAGCCCTTCAGAATCAAAAGAAATATCGTCAGACATTACAATCTCTTCCATCAGATCAATCGTCGGTAAGACAATTGGTGATGAGAGAGTATGCATCAACACTTATGTAAGCATGAAGAAACTGCGGCTCATATGTTTATGCGTATTTATGCCTATGCTTCTCCCATTGTCTCAAGCAGGACGGCGTCCAGCGCCTCCTTCGCGCTCTTGCCAGCCCAGACGACAAACTGGAAGGCCGGGTAATAGCGCTGGCAGGTGTCGATGGCGGTACGCAGCATCAGTTCGACCTGGCTGCGGCTGATATCGCCGCCCTCGGGGAGCATCAGGGTCTGGCGGAACATGATGACGCTCTGCTTTGCCCAGATATCGAGATGGCCAATCCACAACTGCTCATTGATGGCAGCCAGAAGCTCAAGGATTTCGCTGCGCTGGCGGTCGGCCACCTTGAAATCGAAGGCACAGGCGACATGAAGCCCGTCGATCTCTTCCATCCACGTGAAAGAGACATGGTAATCGCAATGATGGCCGTCGACCGAAATCGTGATCTCATCGTCGCTGGAACGGTCGAAAATCCAATCATTGCTCTCGGCAAGATGCTCGATGGTGTCGACTGGATTGGCAGCGATATCGGAGGGCAGATCAAGCAGGGTCATGGTCTGGTCTCGCGCGATGAGGGGAGGGCACGGCGCCATGCAGCGTCGTGTGGTGAGGGTAGCGACTGGGAACAAAGCCTCTTTTGGCAGGGCGTGGTGAACGCGACGATCAGGCGGGGCAGAAAACATCCTGCCCGGGGGCCTGCCGGTGTCTCGAGCGGTGGATGTGCCAAGGCTCTCGATTCCGTGACGTCGAATCGCGTCTTCGGCTAGTTTAAGAGCAGGGCGGAAGAGAATGGTTAATGTTTTTTTGCAATTGCCGACGCTTATCCCCGGCTGTGTGTCGCATCGGCAACGCTCAAGGCGGCAAGCTGCGCCTCGATCTTCGCCAGGCGCGTGGTGAGCGTGTCCAAATCCTCACGCGTCGTCTGAGCCAATTGACGCATCGCCTCGAAATCCTCGCGGTGCACGAGGTCCATCTGCTCGATCAGGCGCTCTGCCCGGCTGCGCATCATCGCCTCGACCTCGCGGCGCACGCCTTGTGTGGCGCCTACAGCGTCGGTCATGAGCCGCGCCAGCTCATCAAGCAGTCGATTGCTGGTCTGCGTCATGGTTGTCTCCACTCGGGTCAGGGACGGGATGTCAGGGTAGGAGGGGCAGTGACCTGTTCTCAATCACCGGGCTGTGGTCGATCTTGCAGGCGTGACAATGGTGACTCAGCCATGTCATTTCAAGCGTCCGATACGAATCCAGCATTTTGAGAATCGAGATCGCCATGCCGCCGCTTCTGGCTTTGCCGTTTCCTGCCATTGATCCCGTCCTCATCGAATTGGGGCCGTTCCCCGTCCGCTGGTATGCGCTTGCCTATCTCGCAGGACTTCTGCTTGGCTGGTGGCTCGCCCAAAGGCTGATTGCCCGCAACGATCTTTTTGCAGCCTCCGGCCCGCCGAAATTGGCCCAGCTTGATGATTTTCTGCTGTGGGCGGCAATCGGCATTGTGTGCGGCGGGCGGCTTGGTTTCGTGCTCTTCTACAATCTCGATTACTACCTTGAAAATCCGCTGGAGATCATCCAGCCATGGCGGGGCGGTATGTCGTTTCATGGCGGCGCGGCCGGACTTATGGTTGCGACCTATCTTTTCGCACGCCGACAGGCTTTGCCTTTTCTTACCCTGATGGATGTTGTGACCGCTGTGGCACCCGTCGGCCTCTTCTTTGGGAGGATCGCCAATTTCATCAATGGCGAATTATACGGGCGGGTCAGCGATGTGCCCTGGGCGATTCTGTTTCCGCGCGGTGGCTTTCTGCCGCGTCACCCCAGCCAGCTTTATGAGGCAGGGCTTGAGGGGCTTGTCCTGTTCATTGTGCTCATGGTGCTGGTCTTTCGTGTCCGGGCTTTGCGATGGCCAGGCGTTATCGCGGGAGTGTTTCTTGCCGGCTACGGGGTGGCGCGCAGCATCGTTGAATTCTATCGTGAGCCCGACGCCCAGCTTGGCTATCTGGCGGGCGGCCTCACCATGGGGCAAGTCCTGTCGCTGCCGATGATCCTGTGTGGCGTCATCATCGTCATCTGGGCGGCACGGCGGCAGGCTCGCCCGTGAGCCTGCCGAGCGGCGAGGAATGGGCCTTGCGCGATCTTCTGATCGAGCACATCCGCGCTGACGGGCCGATGACGATCAGCGAGTACATGTCCGCCTGCCTCACTCATCCGCAGCACGGCTATTATCCCCGTCGCGACCCGTTCGGGCGGCGGGGTGATTTCATCACGGCGCCCGACATATCGCAGATGTTTGGCGAGATGCTTGGATTATGGGCGCTTGCATGCTGGCGGGAGATGGCGTTTGCAGGGGCTCCGCGTCTGGTTGAACTGGGGGCGGGGCGAGGCACAATGATGGCCGATGCGGTGCGCGCGATAGCCAAGGTCGCTGGCGGCATCGATGCTATCGTGATCGATATTGTCGAGATCAGCCCTCTCCTGCGGGAGCGTCAGCAGCAATCACTCGCGAACCTTCCCGTCAACCCGCGCTGGCATGAGGCGTTCGATGATGTGTCGGCTGGCCCGTTCGTCCTGCTTGCCAATGAATTTCTTGATTGCCTGCCTGTCCGCCAATGGCAGCGGCGTGCGGGGCAGTGGTATGAGCGGCTGGTAGGTGTTGATCGCGAGGGGCAACTGGCGATGGGGCAGGCACCTGTTCCGGTTTCCGTCTTGCCGCTCGATGTTGGTCATCTGGATATGCAGGATGGCATGATCATCGAGCATTCGCAGGCGGCGCACCGGCTGATCGAAAAGGTAGCTGCGCGGACATTGACCGGGCCGGGAGTGGCGCTTTTTATCGATTATGGCTCGCTGCGCAGCGGCTTTGGCGACACGTTGCAGGCGGTGAGCGCCCATCGCTTCGTCGATCCTCTGGCTGAACCTGGCCTGGCCGATTTGACGGTGCATGTGGATTTCGACGCCCTTGGCGCAACCGCGCGGCGGGCTGGGGCGTCCATTGGCGGGCCGGTGACGCAGGGAACGTTTCTGTCAGCCCTCGGCATCACCGAGCGTGCCGCACGTCTGGCGGCAGGCAAACCTGCGGCGATGGCTCAGGAGATTTTCTCTCAACTTGACCGGCTGATAGCGCCGGCGCAAATGGGGGACCTCTTCAAGGTGATGGGTATCAGCGCAGGCGCTGTCGCATTGCCGCCTTTTGCAGGATCGGGAGACGGCTGATGATCACATCTCCTTTGCTCAGCGCCTGGCCTGGCGTTCGCCATGCCTTCTTTACCCGCCAGGGTGGCGTGTCGCAGGGGATTTACGCTGGCCTCAATTGCGGTCTCGGCTCGCACGATGAGCGCGTGCGCGTACTGCAGAACAGGGCATATGTTGCCGGTTCGCTGGGTGTTGCGGCCGATCGTTTGGTCGCGCTCTATCAGGTCCACTCGGCTCATTGTGTCGTGGTCCAGACGCCCTTCACCCATGGCGAGGCGCAACGCGCCGATGCGATGGTGACACAGGTCGCGAACCTCGCCCTTGCCGTGTCGTCGGCTGACTGTTCGCCGGTTCTGTTTGCCAGCGCGGGGGTGATCGGGGCGGCGCATGCGGGCTGGCGCGGGGCGCTGGGCGGGGTGATAGAAGCAACAATTGCGGCGATGATCGCTCTGGGGGCGCGCCGCGAGGATATCCGCGCCAGCATCGGGCCGACGATATCGCAGAAAAACTACGAGGTCGGCCCCGAAGTGCGGGCTGCCTTTATCGACAAGAACGCCGCCTATGGTCATTTTTTTTCACCGTCCCCGCGGGATGGTTTTTTCCTCTTCGATCTGCCGGGCGTGATCGCCCATCGCCTGCGCGCAGCCGGCATCGCTGCGCTCGACGATGTGGGTTTGTGCACCTATGGCGATGAGGAGCGCTTCTTCAGTTATCGCCGCATGACGCACCGCGGCGAGAGCGATTATGGCCGCCATATCCACGGCATCGTGTTGGTTCAGTCATGATCGCCATCTGACCAGGCTCATCAGTCGATAAAAATCACAGGCGCACTCGTATCGATCCCGGCCGCAGTCTCAAGGATGCGGCGTGACGCAGCAAGCACATTCACCATTTGGTGCGATCAGTGGACATGACGGTATTTCCGGATGGCTCAAGGCCGATTTCCGCCATGGCCGTATCAAGCTTCGAACTGCCAAGCCCGGCCATTGACCAGGTCGCGAATTCCCGCCCGAGCAACAGGCCGCTGCCAAGTATGGACAGGCTGTCATGAAGCTTACTGTTGAGGATACGCTGATACGCCTTCTCAATATTGTTTTCGTGCCCCTCCAGATGCTGGAGGAACCAATGACGACCGCAGACCAGAAGCCCGGTCAACGCGTGGCGGTCATTGAAAGACTGGGCGCCGACGAGCATGTGCGCAATATCATCGTTGCTTGTCGAAGCGCGACGCCGTGAGAGATAGAGAATATAGCTGAGCATTGACTGCAAGCCACGTCACTTTGGATTGTTATCTGATATCAGCGTTCTGATTGTATTGTCAAATGTTATTCATATAAATCAACATTTTCGAGCAAAAATACACAGGCTCCTCGACGCCACGCGCAAAGCCGGTTAAGTCTGGTGCGAGCGATCCGGCAAGAGATCGCTGGCGGAGCGTCGATATGGACTGCGGATGGGCGGCTTTTCACTCTCGCGCGATACGCGCCCTGAGCGCCATCGGCGTGTCGGTGGCAGTGGCTGCCTGTCAGACAACGTTGCAAAGCAGCGCCGTGCCGGCGCCTGAGACCCCAGCGGCCGCAACGCTTGCCTTTGAGGGGTTTGTCGGTGTTCCCAAGCAGGCGGGCGATGAAGTCATTTCAGCCCTTGTCAGTGCTGGAGCGGTAAAGCAATTTGCCATTGTGCAGGCGGGTGACCCGCGTGCCGCTTATGTTTTGCGCGGCTATCTTGCCCAACAGGCTGAGGGCGGCACGACGGCGATCAATTATGTCTGGGATGTGTTTGATCGTGCAGGCAATCGTCTCCAGCGGCTGATGGGTGAAACCCGGCTGCCGGCGGCGGTCGCTGATGGCTGGACGCTGGTTCAAGGCAGCGGCGCCCGGGATATTGCCGAGGCAAGTGCGGTGGATATTGCCCGCTTTCTCGCCGGCGGTCATCCGACGACGGTAGCGGCTGGCCCGGCCCTTGCGGCGACACCGGCCGGATCGCTCAAGGTGCCTGCACCTGAACCTGCGGTCTCGACGGGGAGCAATGCGCCCGCGCGGCAGGCGCGGCTGCGCTCGATCAGCGTTGGCGATGTCGGCGGTATCGAGAGTACGGCTGCCCTGCGATTGAAGTCGGCTGCCGAAAAAGCGCTGGGCGAGGCCGGCTACACGATTGTCGCGCCTGGTGCGCCGAGTGATGTCAGGTTGTCGGCGGAGGCAACCGTCAATCCGGGATCGGCTGGAACGCGCCTGGCGGCCATGGTGTGGCGCGTTGCTAACGGGCAAGGACAGGAACTGGGTGAAGTGCGCCAGCTGGCAAGCCTCGGGGTTTCGGGTGTCGAAGCCCAGCCGGCCGTGAACAAGGCCATCGACGGCATGCTCTCCGGCGTGGTTGCTCTGGCGCCGCCGCGCCCCTGATTATTATCTGAACGGTCAATTGCGTCTGCCGGTTGCCATTGCTAATAGGCTGCCGGGCTTGGTCTTTTGGTGATAGTTTACGGGGTTGAGGCAGATATGAAGCTCGTTGCGGGCAATTCCAACGGTTCGCTGGCTGACGCGATCGCGCGGTATATGCGTCAACCCCTGACCAATTGCAGCGTTCGACGATTCGCGGACATGGAAATCTTCGTCGAGATCCATGAAAACGTTCGTGGCGAAGACGTCTTCATCCTGCAATCGACGTCGTTTCCCGCCAATGACCATCTCATGGAATTGCTGATACTCATCGATGCGCTGAAGCGCGCCTCGGCGCGCCGCATCACGGCGGTCATTCCCTATTTCGGCTATGCCCGCCAGGACCGGAAAGCCGGTCCGCGCACGCCGATTTCCGCCAAGCTTGTTGCCAACCTCATCGACCGGGCAGGGGCTGACCGGGTGCTGACGCTTGATCTCCATGCCGGGCAGATCCAGGGATTCTTCGATATTCCGACCGACAATCTGATCGCAGCGCCCGTCATGGTGCGCGACATCAGGGAGCATTATGAGCTGTCCAACATCACTGTTGTGTCGCCTGATGTCGGCGGCGTGGTGCGGGCGCGCAACATCGCCAAGCGCATTGATGCTCCCCTGGCGATCGTCGACAAGCGCCGCGAGCGGCCGGGCGAATCGGAAGTGATGAACATCATCGGCAGCGTCGATGGACGCGATTGCCTGCTGGTGGATGACATCATCGATTCCGGCGGCACGCTGTGCAACGCCGCCGATGCGCTTCTGGCGCAGGGCGCGCGCTCGGTGGTGGCCTATATCACCCACGGCGTTCTCTCAGGCGGCGCGGTGGCGCGCATCACCTCGTCGAAACTCAAGGCGCTGGTCATCACCGATTCGATCATGCCGACGGAAGCTGTGCGGGTGTCGGGTAATATCCGGGTGTTACCGATCGCCAGCCTGATCGGCGAATCGATCAGCCGCATCGCCACCGAGACGTCGGTGTCGAGCCTGTTTGACTGACCGGTTGCGGCTGCAACATGGACAGGCCGGTCAGTTTGGATTAAAAGCTCAGCCGCTCGCAGCCACACCCCTGGAGGAAGGCGAGCCCCGGGCCGCGGGATGCGGCCGTTTTCTTTTATTGCCACACAGGAGAGCCAAATGGCTGGCGTTATTGAAGTCAAGGCGATGCAACGCTCGCGGGCAGGCAAGGGGGCCGCGCGTGCCGTTCGTCGTGAAGGCCGGGTTCCGGCCGTCGTTTATGGGGGCAAGGAAGCCCCCACTGTCATCTCCCTTAGCCAGACTGACATCAGCAAGCGGATCTTTGCGGGTCATTTTCTGTCGACATTGCTGATGCTCGACATCGACGGCAAAAAGGTTCGTGTCATTCCGCGCGATTATCAGCTCGATATCCTCAAGGATACGCCCCTCCACGTCGATTTTCTGCGTATCACGGAAGGCTCGCGCATCCGGGTTGAAGTGCCGGTGCACTTCATCAACCAGGATCAGTCGCCGGGCCTCAAGGCGGGTGGCGTGATCAATATCGTGCTGCATGGCGTCGAAGTTCTGTGCCCGCCCGACAGCATTCCGCAGTCGATCGATATCGATCTGTCCGGCAAGGCGATTGGCGATACAGTGCACATCAACGACATCACTTTGCCGAAGGATGTTGTGGCCGTGAACAAGAGCAATTTCACCATTGCCTCCATCGCTCCGCCGACCAAGGTTGAAACGGTGGTGGCAGCGCCGCTTGCAGCTGACGCAGCGGCCCCGGCCGCTGACGCTGACAGCAGGTCCTAGCGCCTCGGGCGTTGCCGGCGATGCTGGCTGTGGTCGGTCTGGGCAATCCCGGCGAGGCTTATGCCGGGCATCGTCACAATATCGGCTTCATGGCGGTCGATGCGATCCATGCGCGCCACGGGTTCTCCCCGTGGCGCCATCGCTTTCAGGGTCTTGCCAGCGAAGGCAAGCTTGAAGGCGAGCGAGTGACCCTCCTCAAGCCCGAGACGTTCATGAACGAAAGCGGTCGGGCGGTCGGCGAGGCAATGCGTTTTCACAAGATGGCGCTCGGCGATATTGTCGTCATTCATGATGAGCTGGACCTGAAGGCGGGCGAGGTGCGCGTGAAGAGCGGCGGCGGCAATGCCGGCCATAACGGGCTGCGCTCGATCAGCGCGCATTGCGGCAATGACTACCGACGCGTGCGGCTGGGGATCGGTCATCCCGGCGACAAGGCGCTGGTGCATGCCTATGTGCTCAGTCATTTTGCCAAGGACGAACGAGCCTTCGTCGCAGGGTTATGCGATCTGGTGGGGGCTGAGGCAGGGCGGCTGGCCAGATATGACGACCGGGGTTTCCAGAGCGAGATCAATCGCGCTATGGCAGCGCGCGGGCTGGTCGTCGGTGCCCCGCCCGGCTGAGGCAGGCGGAGTGCGGCGACGTCACGATTTTCAGCAGTTTTCCAACTGCTGGTACAATGAGCGGGATCATTATGGGCTTCAAATGCGGTATCGTCGGCCTGCCGAATGTCGGCAAGTCCACCCTTTTCAACGCGCTGACGCAGACGGCGGCAGCGCAGGCGGCCAATTATCCTTTCTGCACCATTGAGCCCAATGTGGGCGATGTTGCGGTCCCCGATGAAAGGCTCGATCAACTGGCCAGGATCGGCGGATCGGCGCAAATCATCCCGACGCGCCTCACCTTTGTCGACATCGCCGGCCTGGTGCGGGGTGCGGCCACCGGTGAAGGGCTTGGCAACCAGTTCCTCGGCAACATCCGCGAAGTCGATGCGATCGCCCATGTGGTGCGCTGTTTCGAGGATGGCGACGTGACCCATGTTGAAGGACGCATTGATCCGATTGCTGATATCGAGACGATCGAGACCGAGCTGATGCTGGCTGATCTCGACAGCCTTGAGCGACGCGTCGCGGCGCTGGAGAAAAAGGCGCGCGGCGCCGACAAGGAGGCGAAAGAAACGCTTGAACTGGTCCAGCGCGCGCTGGTGCTGCTGCGCGAGGGCAAGCCGGCCCGCCTGACCGATGTGTCGGCGGACGAAGCCAAACGCTTTGGCATGCTGCAATTGCTGACCGCCAAGCCGGTTCTTTATGTGTGCAACGTCGAGGAAGCATCCGCTGGGGCGGGCAATGGCTATTCCACCAAAGTGATGGAGCGTGCCCGGCAGGAAGGCGCGGTGGCGGTCGTGGTATCAGCCAAGATCGAAAGTGAAATCGCTGTGCTGCCGGCCGTCGAACAAAAGGATTATCTTGAGGCGATCGAGCTTTCCGAGCCAGGGCTCAACCGCATTATCCGCGCCGGCTATCAGCTTCTCGATCTTGTGACCTATTTCACGGTCGGGCCGAAGGAGGCGCGGGCCTGGACGATCACCCGCAACACACGCGCGCCGCAGGCCGCGGGCGTCATTCACAGCGATTTCGAGAAGGGGTTCATCCGTTCCGAAACCATCGCCTTTGCCGATTACGTCGCCTATGCAGGCGAAGCGGGTGCGAGAGACGCCGGCAAGCTGAGGCTTGAAGGCAAGGAGTATGTGGTAGCCGATGGCGACGTCCTGCATTTCCGCTTCGCCAATTGAGGAGGATGCCTTGCTCTACTTCGAGGATTTCGTTGTCGGGACAAGGCAGGTTTTCGGCTCGGTCGGCGTCAGCGCCGCTGATATTATCGCGTTCGCTGAAGAGTATGACGCGCAACCGATGCATGTTGATCCGCAAGCTGCCGGGCAATCGATGTTTGGCGGTCTGGTGGCGTCGGGATGGCATAGTTGCTGTCTGATGACCCGGCTGATGTGCGACGGGTTTCTGCTGGGGTCGGCCGCGCTTGGTGCGCCGGGCATTCAGGAGGTGAAATTCCTGCAGCCGGTGCGCCCCGGCGATATCCTCAGGCTTGAGACCGTGGTGCGCGATGGGCGTATCTCGCAATCACGCCCGCACATAGGACTTGTTGGTCTCCATTTTGAACTGATCAATCAGCGTGGCGCGTGTGTGCTGACGATGGATAATTTCATGATGATCAGGCGCCGGCCGCAAGGCGAGGTCGGGTGATGCATTATTTCGAAGACGTCAAGATCGGGGAGCGCGTCAGTCTTGGTAGTTTCAGCTTCACGGCGGAAACAATCATTGCTTTTGCCCGGCAGTTTGATCCGCAGCCGTTTCACCTGAGCGAGGAGGGTGGCCGCAGCTCCCTCTTCGGCGGGCTGGCGGCCTCGGGCTGGCAGACGGCATCAGTATGGATGAAAATGTGGGTCGAGCATACCAGGGCTCAGATCGCCGCTGGCAAGACGCCGGCTGATGCCATGGGTCCGTCGCCGGGTTTTCATGATCTCAAATGGCTGAAGCCGGTGCTCGCCGGCGATACGATTTCCTACACGGCGCTCACGGGTAAAAAACGCCCCCTTGCCAGCAAGCCTGAATGGGGGCTGGTATCGGGCATCGGTGAGGGCTTCAATCAACGCGACGAGGCGGTTTTTTCCTTCACTTACCACGTTTTCGTGCGCCGGCGCCCGCCTGTCTGACAGGGAGGCTCAGGCCGGGATTTCCACCTGTGCCCTGAGGCCGCCGAGCGGGCTTTGATCCAGAATGATGTTGCCACCATGACTGGTGGCGACCTCGCGGGCGATGGCCAGGCCAAGGCCGGTGCCGCCCGTATCCTGATTGCGTGATTCATCGATGCGGAAGAAAGGGCGGAAGACGTCATCACGCAGATCAGGGGGAATACCAGGGCCGTTATCGTCGATGATGATCGTGAGCTTGCCATCTTCATGACGAGCAATGACGTTGATGATCGTCGCGTAATGCGCGGCATTCACCAGCAGGTTCAGCAGGCAGCGTTTGAAAGCGTGAGGACGAACCGTGATCTGCGGATCGCCGCTGAATTCAAGATGCGTCGCGATATTGTCCTTTCCGATTTCGGCCACTAGCTGGCCAAGGAGGCTCGCGATGTCGACGGTCTCGCTACTCTCGTCAGCATCGCAGCGGGCAAAGGCAAGATAGGTTTCCAGCATACGCTGCATGTCATCGGTGTCGCGCTGCAACTCTTCGATTTCGGGCGACTGCTTCATGACGGCAAGCTGCAGTTTGAAGCGTGTGAGCATGGTGCGAAGATCGTGACTGACTCCGTTCAGCATGGTGGTGCGTTGTTCGATCTGGCGCTCGATGCGCCGTTTCATCAGCAGGAAAGCAATCGCTGCCCGTCTTACTTCACGCGCGCCGCGCGGGGTGAAATCAGCCACCTCGCGGCCCTTGCCGAATTCCTCCGCCGCGTAGGCAAGGCGCTGGATGGGGCGGATCTGGTTGCGCAGGAACAGGATGGCGGCGGCGATGAGGACAAATGACGTCCCCACCATCCACAGGATGAAGATGTGGCTGTTGGAGGCGTAGGCGCGGTTGCGGTCGACAAAGAACCGTATAACGCCGCGATTTTCCTCTAGATTGATGCGGATCTCGATGAGGTTGGATCGCCCGACCGTGTCGATCCAGAATTCGCGTCCGATCTGCCGGCGCAACTCGCGCGACAAGGCCCAGTCAAGCGTCAGGAAGAAAGGGCGGTCGGTGGTGACCGGCAATGAGCTTGGCGGCAGAATATCAACCTGCAGTTCCAGGCGATCACGCGCAATGGTGCGCACGATATCAAAGGCCGCCGGCGCGGGCTGTGCTTCATAAAGCTCGATGATGGCAGCGATATTCGAGGTCACCATTGACGACAGGCGCCGGGTGACGGCCTGCCAATGGCGATCCATGAAGGCAATCGTTACCACACACTGCAAGATGACCATCGGCAGGATGATGATCAGCAAGGAGCGGCCATAGAGGCCCTTCGGCGTGACGCGATAGAGCCATTGCCGCCACACTCGCCACAGCGAAGAGAGGCGATCGGCGCCGTGAAAGGGGAGGGCGGATGCGACGCGTGCGATCGCCTCGGCGGCGATCAGTCTGAACACTTTCACATAGGCCGAAAATCCGTTGCGCAAGCTGGTCATGCCATCGCCAAGCCTTGCCAGCATGCGCTTGTCAGACGGCAGTGGTGATGCCCTGCTATCGCTCATGTGGTGACCAGCCGGTAGCCAATGCCACGCACCGTTTGCAGATAGGTCGGGTTTGCAGGGTCGCGTTCGATCTTGCGGCGCAGGCGATTGATCTGCACGTCGACCGCGCGTTCCGAGGTTGCGCCCTCGCTGCCGGCCAGATCGAAGCGCGAAACGGTGACGCCCGGCTCCTCGGCCAGCATACCCATCAGCACGCGTTCGCGCTCGGTGAGGCGGATCGGCTCGTCGCCGCGGAACAAATCGCCGCGTTCGACGAAAAACAGGAAAGGCCCGAAGCGGATGACGGGCGCCTTGTCGGGCACCGAAGGTGGCGCGGTTCGCTTCAGGATGTTGTTGATGCGCAATAATAATTCGCGTGGTTCGAAAGGCTTCGAGAGGTAATCGTCGGCGCCAAGTTCGAGCCCCTCGATACGCTCGGGCGATTCAGCGCGCGCAGTCAGCATCAGCACGGGCACGGTGTCATTTTCGCGCAACGTGCGCAAAAAGTCGAAACCGGTTTCGCCTGGCATCATCACGTCAAGGATCAGCAGATCAAAGACGAGGCCAGCCAGCTTCTTGCGCGCTTCCCCCGCTGAGGCTGCGCTTGACACACGAAAGCCATGGCCGGTGAGAAAGCGCCCGAGCAGGCTGCGGATGCGCCGGTCGTCATCAACAACCAGGAGATGAAGCTGCGGTTCACCGGGCGGTTCGGTCAGCCCGGCCATGGCGATTTCGTTCATCTGACGTGCACGCTCATCGTGCCTCCCGGTTGTGGCGATGATGGCTCGCCGATGAAGCGTTTCACCATCGCGCTTTCGTTTGCGTCCACCATCGAGAGCAGAAAGGCCTCGATCGCCGGGCGGTGATGAGTGCCGGCCGCCTCCAGCGCGCGGCCCAGATGATCGGCCTGAAGGTCGGCCAGTTTTACAGCGAGTTCACGGCCTTTGCGTGTCGTGTGCAACAGGCGCTGGCGGCGATCTTTCAATCCGGGTATCTGCTCGATAAAACCGGCCTTGACCAAATCCTTGAGGACGCGCGCCAGGCTTTGCTTGGTTATGCGCAACACCTTCAGAAGATCAGCCACCGGCAGGCCGGGATTGCGGTTGACGAAGTGCAGAACGCGGTGATGGGCGCGGCCGAATTTGAGCCGTTCAAGGATCACGTCGGGCGCAGCAACGAAGTCGCGATAGGCAAAGAAAACGAGTTCGATCAGGCGCAGCATGTCACGCTGCCGATCATCGGTATCGGGGACCGGCAGGTGAGGTTGCGTGGAATTTATGTCAGTATTATTGACATATTTCATGTCGTTTGTTACACCTTACAGCGGCTTGGCGCAGCTTTGTTGCGCCAAGTGCTCGTTGCACGCAATCGAATCGTCGGGCACTTGCCGCGCCGACAATGTGTGGTGCATTTGTAGCTGTGTGGACCAAGGGATGCAAAAAGTCCTGCCCTATGGGCGCTGGATGGAAGAGGGGAGACAAAGATGGCTGGACCAGCATTCGACGATCGCGACGGCGTGATCTGGTTTGACGGGCACATGGTCGACTGGCGCGAAGCCAAGGTTCATGTTCTCACGCATGCCATGCATTATGCATCAGCCGTGTTTGAGGGCGAGCGCGCTTATGGCGGTGATATCTTCAAATCAACCGCGCATTCCGAGCGGCTGAAGCAGTCGGCCCGGCTGCTTGATTTCGACATACCGTATTCGGTCGCCGAGATCGATGCCGCCAAGCAAATGGTTCTGGCCAGAAGCGGCCTGAAGGACGCCTATATCCGCCCGCTCGCCTGGCGCGGATCGGAGATGATGGGCGTGTCGGCGCAGGCCAACAAGATCCATCTGGCGATCGCGGTATGGGAATGGCCGAGCTATTTCAACCCGGCTGAGCGCCTGAAGGGCATCCGCCTTGACATGGCGCGCTATCGCCGGCCCGATCCCGCGACCGCGCCGTGCACGTCGAAGGCCGCCGGGCTTTACATGATCTGCACCATTTCCAAGCATGAGGCGGAGCGTAAAGGCTATGCCGATGCGCTGATGCTCGACTGGCAGGGGCGGGTGGCCGAGTGCACCGGCGCCAATGTCTTCTTCACCAAGGATGGCGCCATTCATACGCCGACCGCCGATTGCTTCCTTGATGGCATCACCCGCAAAACAGTGATTGATCTGGCGCGGGCGCGCGGCTTTGAGGTGATCGAGCGGCGCATCATGCCTGATGAAATGGAAGGCTTCGTCGAATGCTTCATCACCGGCACAGCAGCCGAGGTGACGCCGGTTGCCGAAATTGGCCCCTATAAATTCACCGTCGGCAACATGACCAAAACGCTGATGGAGGATTACATGGAGGCCGTCACGCCGAAGAAGAACGCGGCGTGAGCTTTCCATCCCGGCTCTTGACTACATATGACGTTATGCGTTATTTGTAATCATGATCCGCTCCTTCGGTGATCCTGAGACAGAGCGAGTCTGGTCCGGGCAGATCAGCCGCAAGCTGCCGCCGGATATCCAGATCGTCGCCTTGCGCAAGTTGCGTATGATAAATCAGGCACGCGTTTTGAACGACCTCGGGGTTCCTCCGGGTAATCGTCTGGAGGCACTCAAAGGCAAACGCAAAGGCCAGCATTCGGTCCGCGTCAATGATCAGTGGCGTATCTTTTTTGTGTGGAGCGAGGGAGGTGCGAATGAAGTTGCCATCGTCGACTACCACGACTGACCGCCTGACTAATCCAACGCCCGGAGAAATTCTGGCAGAGGAGTTCCTGAAGCCTATGGGTCTCAGCCAGAATGCGCTGGCACGCGCGCTTGGCGTGCCGCCCCGGCGCATCAATGAGATCGTGCTTGGCAAGCGTGCCGTTAGCGCTGATACCGATCTGAGGCTTGCCCGCTATTTCGGTTTGTCAGACGGTTTTTTTCTTGGTCTTCAGGCTGATTACGATCTGATGGAGCAGCGGCGAAAGATCGGTCCGCAATTGCAGCATATCGTACCGCGCGCGGCCTGAACCCGCCTGCCGCTCACTTTCCGTTCTTGGCAAGCCAGGCCTTCATAAAGGCAATCTCGCTGTCCTGTGCCGCAATCACGGCTTCTGCCAGTTTGCGCAGCTCAGGGTCCTTGCCATAGGTGAGGACGATTTTCGCCATGTCGATGGCGCCTTGATGGTGGGGGATCATGCCGCGTGCAAAATCGACATCCGCATTGCCAGTCAATGGCACGTTCATCTCGGCATGCATCTTGTCGTTGGCTTGGCGGAAGGCTTTGCTTGCGGGTGAATTGTCGGGCGCCGCCGCCCCATGGCCGGCATGCGGGTTTGCGGCAGGAGCCGTCTGGTGGCCGCTGTGCTGGGCGCTCGCCAGACCCGAAAGACCGAGTATGGCGACGATGGCAAGAGTCAGGGGCAATTTCATGGTCCGCGTTCCTTTTTGAATCTCAGGTCATGGGGTACTTCTACCCCTTCTCCCCTTGCGGGAGAAGATGCCGCGCGACAGCGAGGCGGATGAGGGGTAACTGAAGATTATGGCTGGAAGCCGCCCCTCACCCGGCGCTTTGCGCCACCCTCTCCCGCAAGGGGAGAGGGAACGGGGGGTGGTCAATTCACCAGCGAGCCGCCGGAGCTTGACGGGCAGCAGCCTCCCCCCGCATCGTGACCCCTCGCGCTGCGGGGATTCCCATGATCAAGACGCCTGACCACAACACGCTGTTTTATGGCGATAATCTGACAATCCTGCGCGAGCATATCGCCGATGAGAGCGTTGATCTCATCTATCTTGATCCGCCGTTCAACTCCAACGCCTCCTATAATGTGCTGTTCAAGGCGCCGGGCGGCGAACAATCGCAAAGCCAGATCGAGGCGTTTGACGATACGTGGGAATGGGGCGAGGTGGCCGAGCGCGCGTTTGATGAGGTGATGATTTCGGGCAATACGGATGCGGCTGAAATGCTGCGCGCCATGCGCGGTTTCCTGAAGGAAAACGCCATGATGGCCTATCTTGCCATGATGGCGGTGCGCCTCATCGAGCTGCACCGGGTGCTGAAGCCCACGGGGTCGCTTTATTTGCACTGCGATCCGACCGCCAGCCATTATCTCAAGATTTTGCTGGATGCAGTGTTTGGGCCGGTGCACTTTTCAAGCGAGATCATCTGGCGACGAACATCAAGCCACAATTCGGCCAAGCGCTGGGGGCCGGTGCATGACACTATTCTCGCCTATTCAAAATCAGAGCATTTTATCTGGAATGATGTCTTTCAAACGTATGATGATTCTTATCTTGATCGCTTTTATCGATTTGAAGATGAAAAAGGGCGTTTCCGAATCGGCGATTTAACGGGTGCTGGCACAAGAACGGGCGATTCAGGCAAACCTTGGCGTGATATCGATCCAACAGATGCCGGGCGCCACTGGGCAGTTCCAACGGCCATTATTGCCAGGCTAGGTCTCAACGGGACATTTGATCAGCTCTCTGTCCAAAGTAAACTGGATCGCTTGAACGAACTTGGCCTGATCTATTGGCCTCCCAAAGGCAGAGTGCCGCAGTTCAAGCGTTATCTTGAAGCGGATCGTGGTGTCCGCATTCAGGATATGGTCACAGATATTGCTCCGATTTCCTCCCAAGCCCAAGAACGCCTCGGCTATCCCACCCAAAAACCCCTTGCTTTGCTTGAGCGCATCATCGCTGCCTCATCCAATCCGGGCGATGTGGTCCTCGACCCGTTCTGCGGTTGCGGCACGACGGTGCATGCGGCGCAGAAAATGGAGCGGCGCTGGATCGGCATTGACGTCACCCATCTGGCGATCGGCCTCGTCAAGCGCCGCCTGATCGATGCCTTTCCAACCGCGCAGTTCGACATCGTTGGCGTACCTAAGGATTTAGGTGCAGCCGAAGCCCTGGCGGAGGCCGACAAGCATCAGTTCCAGCTCTGGGCGTTGTCGGTCGTCGAGGCGCAGCCTTACAAGGGCGGGCGCAAGGGGGCCGATGGCGGGGTTGACGGCTACATCTATTTCAAGCCCGACGGCAAGACGACCGAGAAGGCGGTGGTCTCGATCAAGGGCGGCAAGAATGTCGGCGTCACCATGATCCGCGATCTCATCGCCACAATCGAGCGCGACAAGGCCAAAGTCGGCATTATGCTGAGCCTTGCTGAACCAACGCGCGAGATGAAAAAGGAAGCCGCCGCTGCCGGTCTTTATAAAACCGGCATGCACGGCGATTTTCCGCGCATCCAGATCCTCACCATCGCCGATCTGTTCGATGGCGACCGCCCGCGCCTGCCCTGGGTTGATGCAAGCGTCTTCAGGAAGGCCAAGCGCGAGAATATTCGCGGCGAGAACAAGACCGATCAGGGCGATCTGGAACTGTGAGACTGGGTTTGCAGCCACCCCTCACCCGGCGCTATCGCGCCACCATCTCCCGCAAGGGGAGAGGGAAGGGGCGCGTGGCGGGGTGATACGGTAATACAATGCGTGGGCGGAAACGTGTGGTGGCCGAACCGCCTCTCTCTTCTTCCTTCTCCCCTTGCGGGAGAAGATGCGGCGCAGCCGGCGGATGAGGGATAACTTATACTACCACCGCTCCGCCGCCTCATCGTCTTCGGTTTTCGCCGCGATCCAGCGCCTCTCTCCGCCTGCCGCCTCCTCGGCCTTCCAGAAGGGGGCGCGCGTTTTCAGGTAATCCATGAGAAAGCTGGCGGCCTCAAACGCGGCATGGCGATGGGCGGAAGCGCAGATGACGAGGACGATATTGTCGCCTGGCTGCAGGCGCCCATGGCGATGGATGATGGTCGAGCCCTGAAGCGGCCAGCGCTGCCGCGCTTCCGCCTCCAGGCGTGATAATTCGGCCAGCGCCATCTCCTCATAGGTCTCAAGCGTCAGGGCGCAGACATCGCGCCCGTCATCTTGCCCGCGACAGATACCGGTGAAGGTGACGACAGCGCCGATATCTGTGCGGCCTGCGGTGAGCGCAGCGATCTCGGCGGCCATGTCGAAATCTCCGGTCCGGACGCTGACCGCCATCGCCTCAGCCGCCGGTCATGGGCGGAAAGAAGGCGATCTCGCGCGCCCCGCCAATGGCGGCATCGAGCGGGGCGTGGCGCTTGTCGAGGGCTGCCCTGACGACGCCCTCGGTTGCAAAGGCGTGATCATATTCCTCGCCCTGGCGCCGGAGATGGGCGATGAGATCAGTCAGAGTGTTGACGCCCGCCGGCAGGATCATGTCTTCCTCAGCCTTGCCCACGCGCTCGCGCAACCAGGCGAAATATTTGATGGTGACGCTCATCCGCTGTCATCCTCGAAGAGGTGGCGTCCGCCAGCGCGGAAATAATCCCAGCCGGTGTAGAGCGTCAGGAGGGCCGCAAGCCAAAGCAACACCAGGCCGATAAATGTGCAGCCGGGCAAGACCCGCTCACCGGCGGGTCCGGCGAGCAAAAAGCCGATAGCGGTGAGCTGCGCCGTCGTTTTCCATTTGGCGAGTTTGGTGACCGGCACCGAGACACGCAACTCGGCCAGAAATTCGCGCAGCCCCGAGACGAGAATTTCACGGCACAGAATGATGACCGCAGCCCACAGGCTCCAGCCGGCAATCGTCGAATCAGCGGCAAGCAGCAGCAGGCAGGCTGCCACCAGAAGCTTGTCGGCGATGGGGTCCAGCATGCGGCCGAGCGCGGTTGCCTGGCTGTAGGTGCGCGCCACCCAGCCATCGGCATAGTCGGTAATCGCTGCAATTGTAAAAATTCCCAGTGAAAACCAGCGCGCCGCGTGGTCATTTGCCGAGAATTCGCCATCCCAGAAGAAACAGGCGACGACGGCCGGCACCGCCGCGCAGCGGCCATAGGTCAACAGGTTCGCGGCATTAAGTGCGCGAGTGACACGACGTGGTCTTTCCATGGGCACCATGGGGGGAGAAAACATGAGGGAGGGGGAAGCGTCAACTGGTGCGATGACTTAAGAGGAAGCGTTGAAATGATTCCAGATCAGCCGGGCGATCACCTCGCTGATGCCAGGAGCCTGCAGCAGATCCTCTAAACTGGCGCGAGAAACGGCTTTCGCCGTGCCGAAATGATGGAGAAGCGCCCGCTTGCGCGAGGGTCCGATGCCTGCAATCTCGTCGAGCGTGCTGATGCCAATCGCCTTCGAGCGCTTCTGGCGGTGGGCACCGATGGCGAAGCGATGGGCTTCATCGCGCAGGCGCTGGACGAAATAGAGCACGGGATCGCGCGGCTCCAATTGTAGCGGCGGGCGCTCACGGCGATGAAAACGCTCGCGTCCGGCATCGCGGTCCGGCCCCTTGGAAATGCCGATCAGGGTAACTTCTTCGGCGATTCCAAGTTCGCTCAGCACCGCGTGGACGGCGTCAAGCTGGCCGCGTCCGCCATCGACAAGCACCAGATCAGGCCAGGCGGGCGGATCATCGCTTGCCGGGGTGTCCTCGCTCTCCTCGCGCCGGCCCTCATCCTTCAAAAGCCTGGCGAAGCGCCTGGTGAAAACCTCGCGCATCATGGCATAGTCATCGCCGGGCGTGAGCGTGCCGGGCGTCATGTTCCATTTGCGATACTGTCCCTTGATGAAGCCCTCCGGGCCGGCGACGATCATGGCGCCAACCGCATGGGCGCCCGCTATATGCGAGTTGTCATAGACCTCGATGCGGCGCGGCGGGGCTGGCAGATTGAAGGTCGTGGCAAGGCTTGCGAGCAGGCGCGACTGCGAGTTGGATTCGGCAAGCCGGCGCCCCAGCGCCTCGCGCGCATTGACCAGCGCGTGGTCGACCAGGTCCTTTTTTTCACCACGTTGAGGAATGGTGACATCGACCTTGAAGCCCTGGCGCAGCGTCAGCGCCTGGGCAAGCAAATCCATGTCCTCAACCGCTTCTGACAACAGGACGAGGCGGGGGCAGGGTTTGTCGTCATAAAACTGGGCGAGGAAGGCTTCCAGCACTTCGCTGCCGGTGAGGGATTTGTCGGCGCGCGGATAATAGGCGCGGTTGCCCCAGTTCTGATAGGTGCGGAAGAAGAAGACCTCGATGCAGGTCTGCCCGCCTTCCTGATGGACGGCAAAGACATCCGCCTCCTCAACCGTTTGCGGATTGATGCCTTGCGTTCCGGTGACGGCGGCAAAGGCGGAGATGCGGTCGCGATAGACGGCGGCCAGTTCGAAATCGAGACGGTCGGAGGCTGCTTCCATCTTGGCGGCCAGGTCCTGGCGGACGGCGGCGCTTTTGCCCGACAAGAAGGCGCGGCCTTCCTGAGCGAGATCGCCATAGGTCTCGAGATCAACGACGCCGGTGCACGGGGCAGCACACCGTTTGATCTGATGAAGCAGGCAGGGCCGGGTGCGACTGTCATAGACCGAATCAGAGCAGGAGCGCAGGAGGAAGGCTTTCTGCAGCGCATTGATTGTGCGGTTGACGGCGCCAGCATTGGCGAAGGGACCGTAATAATCACCCTTGCGGTCGCGGGCGCCACGATGCTTGAGGATGGCGGGAGCGGCATGGTCTTTGGTGATCAGGATATAGGGAAATGATTTGTCATCGCGCATCAGCACGTTGAAGCGCGGGCGCAGGCGCTTGATGAGATTGGCTTCAAGCAGCAGGGCTTCGGTTTCGGTTTCGGTGGTGACAAATTCCATCGCTGCGGTTTCCGCCACCATGCGGGCGATGCGGTGGGGCAATCCGCTGGTGCGGGCGTAGGAGGCGACACGCTTCTTCAGGCTGCGCGCCTTGCCGACATAGAGGACTTCGCTGGCCGCATTCACCATGCGGTAGACACCGGGGCGGTCGGGCAGGCGCTTCAGATAATCGGCGATGACGGCGGCGCCGCGCAACACGCTGACGGGCGCTGACACACTATCTTCGTCGGATCGGGCCTGTGACATCGATGCTTCGCTCATGACAAACCGCAACTATCACAATTCAACTACGCCGGGCACGATTCAATCTGGTGATGTTGCATTGCAGCAACAAACCGAAACCGGTCGTAGCAGAGTGACACACGACGCGTCGTAAACAGCGGTATTTTCATAAAATTCATCGAATTCGGCGAGTTCCGGCGAATGTGGGGCGCCTGATCGTTTTCATGATGGGGCAAGTGGTGTGTCAGCATTGCGGCAACAACACCTTTGAGGCGACGCGCCACAGGTTGGAACCAAAATCGCCGCACTTCGTTTCACTTCCCGACACATTCCAATCGGATACCCCGATCCTACGTTCAACTGGAGAGTTTATCATGTTCAACAAGGGTGTTTTCGCAGTGGTCGCAATTGTTGGTCTGTCGACCGCAGCTCATGCCGCCGATTTGCCAACCACGGTTCCCGCCTCGATCCCGGCGCCAGCCTATTACAACTGGAGCGGGTTTTATATCGGCGCCCAGGTCGGTGGTGCCATCGCCGGCGATAACAGCATTCGCCAGTTTGCCGCACTTGGCGGCGCGACCATCGGCAATCGCAACGCTGATCTGACGGGTGTGATCGGCGGCGTTCATGCCGGCTACAATTTTCAGGTCCATAACTGGGTCTACGGCGTGGAGGCTGATTTTGAAGGCTCCGATGCCAGCTCAGGCCTGCAGACGCTGCAGTCAGGTGATCGCGCCGGCGCGCGTCTTAACTGGCTGGGCTCGGTGCGCGGTCGTCTGGGCTATGCGGTTGACCAATTGCTGATCTACGGCACAGGCGGTCTGGCTTACGGTGAATTCGATAACCGTGTCGTCAACGGTGTGACGGGTGTCGGCCAGACATTTACCGGAACGCGTCTTGGCTGGACGGCAGGAGCCGGGCTTGAATACGCCTTCCAGCCAAACTGGACGGCGCGGATAGAATATCGCTACACCGAATTTGATCGCGCCGGGTTCAACCCGACGGTTGGAACCAGTGTTGTCGGTTCGAGCTTCCGCGATGATCCGAGCTTCCATGCGGTGCGTGCCGGGATCAGCTACAAGTTCTGACATCATCCATCGCGATCAGCGCCATCAGGGCATGTCGGTCAAGGCCGGCATGCCCTTTTTGCTGAAATGCCTTGCACCGGCGACTTATTCGACGAGGCCTGTATTGTCGGCTGTCTGCCAGATCAGGTGTTGACCACCGTCAAGCGCGATCATCTGCCCGGTGAGGGAGCGGGTGGCAACGAGGAAGCGCAGGGCGGCGCTGAAGTCCTCGAGATCAGGTCCCCGCCGCAGGATGGTCGCCTGCTGCTGGCGCAAAAAATCGTCATCGGGCTGGCGGCTGCCTTTGAGTGTCGGGCCGGGCGCGATGGCATTGACGCGGATGCGGGGTGCGAACGCCTGAGCCATTGTTCGGGTCGCCGTCCACAGTGCCGCTTTTGACAGGGTGTAGGAAAAGAATTGCGGTGTCAGTTTCAGCACCCGCTGGTCGATCAGGTTGACGATCAACCCCTCATGTTCAACCGGCAATGCCTTCACCATGGCCTGGGCCAGAAAGAGAGGGGTCGTGAGATTGACCGCCATCTGGCGTTCGTAGTGGGCGCGCGACATGTCGGCAGCCTCGTCTGGCTCGAACTGCGAGGCATTGTTGACGAGCAATCCAAGCGGCCCCAGCCTGGCGACCGCCTGCGGCACTAGCTGGTCGACAGCGGATGCGTCGCCAAGGTCAGCCTGCAGGACGATCGCCGTGCCGCCTCGGCCGGCAATCTCGGCGGCCAGTATCTCGGCATCGCTGCGGGAGCGGTTGCAGTGAATGGCAATCGCAAAACCGTCTTCAGCAAGTCCCAGCGCCAGACGGCGACCGATGCGTTGGGCGGCGCCAGTTATCAAAGCGGTGCGTGGCATCGTGACGGGTGATGGTGCGGGAGAATGATCCATGCGCCTAGCCATGCCAAAGGATGGCGAACCTGTCGAGCCTCCGCCCGATCGCGTGGCCGCCGCAGGCGATGCGCGCAGCGTGATATGCAGTTTAGACGACATGGTAAATATTATATAAATTTAAACATCAGTAATCATAAAATATAGAATTCTGTTATTGCTAAATAAATACGATTAAATTTTTTGAAAATACGATATATATAGACGCAATGCAGATGATAAGTCGGTTTCCAGACTTTTGTCTGGAAAGTTGCGTAAGTGCTGGAGTTTATGATGTCTCTACGGAATTTGCGTGCGGCCGCGATCACCCTTTTTGCGGTGATGAATGCCGGATGCCTGTCAGCGGCGGACCTCTCCTATGGCCAGCAGCCAGCCTATCAGCAGCCGCTTAATCGCGTGGCGTCCGCGTGGCAGGGCTTCTATGTGGGTGCGCATGCCGGCTATAGCTGGGGCAATTTTGATGGCACGCTCAATCCGGGCCCGACGAATCTGGGTTTCAACGGATCGAGCATTTCAGGTGGTCTTTTCACCGGCCTCAACTTTCAGCTGACACCGCAATATCTCGCAGGTGTCGAAGGTGACATCAGCTTTCTTAACCCGCGCAGCGAGCGGACCATTAATGGCGCCCTCTTTCAGGATCGCGCCGATTGGCAGGGGACGGTACGTGTTCGTGGCGGCCTCACGTTTGACAATTATTTTGCCTATCTGACTGGCGGGCTGGCGATCACGGACGTCGAATTGCGTGGCCCGGTTGATCGCCAGAGCCGCACCAAGGTCGGATGGGCCATCGGCGGCGGCCTTGAGGGGCGGCTCAACGATCATGTGTTTACCCGCGGCGAGTATATCTACACCAATTTTGGTAGCGATGATTACGCGTTGGGCGCTCAGCGTATCAATGGCGGGCTTGATACTCATACGCTGCGCCTGGGTATTGGCTATCGCTTCTAGTTTGCGAACGCTCTGCCACCTTATCGCAGAGCGATTGGCGTACTTTAAAATGCCCGGAGCAAACCGGGTGCATTGACCATCCCAGAGTGACCTCCGCGGATGTCCTGGAGCCCGGCCACGTGTCGGGCTCTTTTTTACAAAAATCTCTAATTTACTGATTTTAAATGATAATCTTTTCAAAATCATACAGCAATTAGCCCCATAATTTGTAAAGTATGTTGATGGGGAGAGGGGCATGGCCATGTCAGCCAGACGATTGCCGGGTCGGTTGCTGTTGATCGTGTTGCTGGTGTTGAGCGCTGACGCAGCGAGCCGACGTGCCCTGGCGCAATTCACCACATCCGAGGGGCAGTTCAGCCCGCGCGTACCCATCCTGACCGATTGGAACGGGCCCTATTTTGGCGTGGCGGCGGGCCTGTCGGCAGCGAGTGTCAGCGGCATCAGCTCGCTTGCCAGCATCACCAATACCCAGTCGCGCAATGGTGTGCAGGGCAGCGTGATCGCCGGCGCCAATCTGCAGCTTGGACCGGTCGTCGTCGGCGCCGAGGGTGATGTGACGCTGCAGGACATCAGGAGTGTTCGCAATGAAATCGCCGGCGTTTTTGCCACCAAGGTCGACTGGTCGGCGACGCTGCGCGGGCGGCTTGGTATTCCGTTCGGCAATTTTCTTGCCTATGGGACGGCAGGTTTGGCGCTGACGAATATCGGTGTGCGCTATCAGGGTGTCGGCAATGACAGCCAGCTGCTCAAAGGTTGGGTCGCCGGTGTTGGTCTTGAAGCGGCAATATTCGGCGGATGGCGCCTTCGTGGCGAATATCTGTTCAGCCAGGCCGATTCCAATCGTTTCAGTTTCGGTAGCGGGCCAACCTACAACGCTGATTCCGGCACGCACACGCTGCGCGCCGCTCTCGTCGTGCGCTTCGGCAATTGAGTAAAAGGCGGCTCAAGCCGGGGGTGGTGTGAATTTGGTCGCAGCGAAGGCTGGAACCCTGGCGGCGAAACCATCGAGCCAGGCAACCAGCTTCGGGTATGACGCGCGCCAATCGCCGTTAAAGCGCAGATCCTGGTAGCCAAGGGCGCAGGCGACCGCGGTCCCGCCAATGGAGTGATCGTCAACGGCGGGCGGATGGCGTTCCAGCTCATCAAGGCCGCGCTTGACCTTGTCGGTCTGGTAGTCGGCCCATTTGGCGCTGCGCTCGTTTTCGGCACGAAACCGCAGCTCGTAGACCCGCAGGATGGATGCATCCATGATGCCATCAGCGAGAGCCTGAAGCACGAGTGCCGGATAGCGCGCGGCTCCGGCGGGGATGATCTTGCCGCCACCGGCGAGCTGGTCGAGGTATTCGATGATCACCCGGCTGTCATAGATCGCCATGCCTTCAGCGGTGATGAGGACAGGGATCTTGCCCAGCGGATTTTGCTGGCGCAGCGTGTCGCTTGAATCGTTGGTGTCGGCGGCGACAATGTTGATACGCTGCGACAAACCAAGCAGATCAGCGGCAATCCTGACCTTGCGGCCGAAGGGCGAGGCTGGAGCGTTACGAAGGATCATCATGTCAGGTCTTCCTGCTGGAGCGGGAGTAGGCGTTAAAATGACCGCAGAAACCGTACATTAGCAGCATCTGTGCTCGGGTACAGGTGCCTTGTGGCGCCATTTTGCAGGCGTGAGTTTGAGGCGAGGGCGCGGGTCTGGCGGGCGCGGGTGTTCAGCGGAGCGGTCCGAGATGGAAGCTGCCTTGGTGGTCGCCTGCCAATGTCGAGGCCAGAAACGGCAGCAGCGTCTGCATCTGGGTCTCCAGCAGATGGGGCTGATTGATCACAAGGAGGCCGCAGCCCGTCAGCCCTTCCGCCCCGCTCGGGTGCAGCATCAGTTCAATCCGCAGCGTCTTTGGCAGATCGAGGTCGCGGATCGCTGCCAGAAAGCCGTCCACCGGGGCGCGTAAAGCGGTCACGGGATACCAGACAAGATACACGCCATTGGCAAAACGGCGCAGGGCCTTTTCGAGAGCGGCGGTGAGAATGGAATATTCGTTTGTTGCTTCATAGGGCGGATCAATCAGGATCAGACCGCGACGTTCGGGGGGCGGCAGGCATCGCGACAACTCGCCATAACCATCGCCTTCGATGACGCGCACCCGGCCGTCGCCGGCACAATGCTGACGCAGTCTTGCTGCCTCCTCGCGGTGCGCTTCACAGAATATCGCCCGGTCATGGGGGCGCAGCAGGCCACGCAGAATGGCGGATGACCCCGGATAGGTGCGCAGGTCGTTGCCCTTGTTGAAGCCTGCTAGCAATGCGCGATAAGGCTGCAAAACGATATCCGCGTCCGCGCCGGGACCCGGCGTCTGGATGCGCCCGACGCCCTCTCGCCATTCACCGGTTTTCTGCGCATCTCGCCCCGCAAGATCGTAAACTGCGCGCCCCGCATGGGTATCGAGGAAAAAAAGCGCTGCCTCCTTGCGCTGAAGATATGTGATCACGAGCGCCAGAACACTGTGTTTCAGCACATCAGCGAAATTTCCGGCGTGGAAAGAATGTCGATAATTCATGAGCTTGTGAGCATAGGGCCAAAAAAGATCAAATTCAAATCTATCTCGAAAGTATTGATTCAGACCTGCTGGTTAAGGTGCTTACCACAGAGGCGAATCCGCGCCAAAGAGTTGGATGATGCTGCGGTTGCTGTTCATTACGATGTGCATGTATTGCTGGGGGTCGACAGGCTTTGACGCCTGGCGCCCGTCGATGCTTGAGCGCCCGCTGACACGTTTTACAAATGATGTGAATGTCGTTGCCAACAAGGGCATCGAACTGGCGCGCTATCTGCCCCATTCACCGGTTGCTCGCCAGGCCGTCGTCTACCGCCAGCAGGCGAGCGAGCTGATCTACACCTACTTCAACAAATAAGGTCAGCGCGCGGCTGCGCCCGGTATATCGATGACGCCGGCACGGCAGGCCTGGCGGTCAACCTCTGCGCAACGACGCGGCTGTAATGTCCGTGACAGACAGATCCGCACCTCCTCCAGCCGGCCTCTGGCGCAGGTGACGGCGATACCCTCGCGCGACAGCGCGGGATTTACCTTGAGAAAGGCCTGCTCAATATCGTCCGGCGAGGCGCTGCCGGCAGCCTTGGCGGTGCGCAGCGCCTCGGGAATGGTGATTTGCGAAAACGCGCGGCGGGCGGTGTCGAAATAGCTCTGCGGGTCAAGCCCGGAACAGGTGCCGTGAGTGCGCCATTCATGAATGACCAGACCACGCGAAGGCATGATATCGAGCATGCGCGCGATCGTGCCGTCCGGGACGCGCGGCGGCGATGTGCCGCCGCACGAGCGGGGATAGCCACGCTCATATTGCGGCCACAGCCCATGAAGAACGAAGGCGCGCGGGCGCGAAGACGAACATTGCGCATCGCCGCGATCATTGCCGGTCAACGCGCAAAAGGTTGGCGACCAGGACAGGGCAAGGACATAAAAATCAAAATCAGCTGCGCGCTGCGCCGCTGCCGGGCGGCTGACCATACAAAAGCCCGCGACCAGCAGCAGGGCGAGAGCGCAGCCTCCCCGCATCAGAAAGTCCGCTTCTGGAGACCGGCACAATCGCGCCCATAAACAGAGCCGCGATCAAGCCCGACGATGCAATAGGCAAGGCTGTAGGACAGCCCCAGCCACTCGGCGTTGGAGGCCAGTTCAACCACCAGGCGGCGACGCGAGCCATCGGCGAAGACGGCGGTCCCTGAGCACCAGCGCCGGGCGATCTTGTCGTTCTCACGCTCGCGCGAGGCCTTCTCGGCCAGCCCTTCGACGCTTTGAAGATTATGGAAGCCGCCCCAGTAGACGAATTCGGTCTGATTGAAGCGCCCCAGAAGGTTTGAGACCAGACCAGGATCACCGCAAGACGGAATGCCTTTGAGCGCGCCGACATCCTGTTGATCGGCCAGCGGATACCAGGGAAGCCAGGGGAACGAACCCGACGCGCCGGCCGGCTGCGCCAATACCAGCAGAGACAAGAAAGTGATGGCCGAACATAGCGTACGCAGCATGGCAAACCTCGTTATGAGCTGGTCGCACCATCGCGCCGGTGATCGGCGAAGGCAAGTGAGTTTTGGCGATAATTTAACGCTGATTTATGGGGTGACAGGCAAATTCACGCGCAGATGGCTTGCCGCCATCAATGAACATCGCCAAGGTGCCGGCAATGAATGGGCTGCTCCGACAATTTGCGTCTTTTTTCGGCGTTGGCGTGATCGCGGCTGTCGTCCACTATGGTTTTCTGATCGCGCTTGTCGAATTGTTCCAGATCGGCGCGGTTATCGCCACGCTCATCGGTTATGTCGGCGGTGGTATTGTCTCCTATGTCCTCAACGAGCGGCACACCTATAGCCGCGCCCGCAGCCATGCCGCGGCTGGCTGGCGCTTTGCCCTCGTGGCGGCGGTGGGCTTCGGGCTGACATACGGGCTGATGACGCTGTTCGTCGAGCGCTGGATGATCCCCTATTTGCTTGCCCAGCTCATCACCACCGCTATCGTCCTGGTGTGGAGCTTCTTTGCTCACAAGATCTTCTCGTTTGGCGAAAGGCGCAGTCAGGCCGGTTGAGCGATCAGTGTCATGCGCGCCTGATTATGCCCGAGATTGCGCGTGGCGCGGGTGGCGGCGAAGCCAAAGCGGGAGAGCCTTGCCAGCAGCTCGGCTTCGCGGTGCATGGACAGGCCCAGATTCTTGCGCAGCCGCGCATAGGGTGAGAGCGCGGTGCGCATCAGGCCGAGGAGAGCGGCAGGGAAAAAGCCGTGACGCCAGGCAAGCGACAATAGCGCGCCGATATCGGCCAATGGCGATACATCCGGCTGGACGATATCGGCGAGGACTAGCCTGCCGCCTGCCTTCAGCTTGGTGCGCCACAGAGCAAGAGAAGCATCAAGCTCGTCTGACGACAGGTATTGCAGGACGGAATTGGCAACGACGAGATCAAGGCTGCTGTCGGCGATGGCAGTTGCGTCCTCCGGCGACAGGACCGCGACGCCCGGAAAGGACCCCAGACGCGCCGATAGTTTGGCGCGCACACTTGGCGCTGCGTCAACCAGATAAAGGCGGCCGCAGGCAGATGCCACCCGCTCGGCCTCGAGCGCTTCTCCGCAGCCATGATCGAGGAGTGCGGGTGCGGTTTCTCCCGCCAGGGCGATCAGTTCGTCAGCGATGAGGCGGTAATGAACGATGCGATGGCGCTCGCTGACATAGATGGCGTTGGGCTGGTCCCAGAAGCTTTTCCAGTCCATGCCGGGCGCCCGCTTTCAGGCCGCGCGGTTGCGGCGCGCATCGATGAGCGCGGCAAAGCGATCGAAGAGGTAATGGCTGTCGCGCGGGCCGGGTGAGGCTTCGGGGTGGTACTGGACCGAAAAGACCGGCCGGCTCTTCGAGCGGATGCCGGTGTTTGAGCCGTCAAACAGCGACACATGCGTTTCCTCAATGTCGCCCGGCAGGCTAGAACTGTCCACCGCAAAGCCGTGGTTCATCGACGTGATCTCGACCTTGCCTGTCGTCAGATCCTTGACCGGATGATTGGCGCCGTGGTGGCCCTGCGCCATCTTGACGGTGGTGCCGCCAAGGGCCAGCGCCAGCATCTGATGACCGAGGCAGATGCCGAAAATCGGCACATTCCTGTCGATCAGCGCCTTGATGACGGGCACGGCATAAACGCCGGTGGCGGCCGGGTCGCCAGGGCCGTTTGACAGAAAAACGCCATCGGGCTTGAGCGCCATGATGTCGTCCAGGGATGCGGTGGCCGGCACCACGCTGACGCGATTTCCAGCCCGCACCAGCTGGCGCAGGATGTTGCGCTTGACGCCGTAATCAATGGCAACGATGTGCCGCCCGTGATGGTCCTGCCGGCGATAGCCTTCGCCCCAGCGCCATTCGCTCTCATCCCAGCTATAGCGCTGGGTAGCGGTCACGTCAGGCACCAGATCCATGCCAACGAGGCCCGGCCAGTCGCGCGCCTGCTTCTTCAGTGCCTCATAGTCGAATGTGCCGTCAGGATGATGGGCAATCACGCCGTTTGGCATGCTATGGTCGCGGATGAAGGCGGTCAGAGCGCGTGTATCGATCCCTGACAGGGCGATGATGCCGCGTGATTTCAACCAGTCGGAGAGGTGGCGCGTGGCGCGGTAATTGGAGGGATGGGTGACGTCGGCGCGCAGGATCGCCCCGCGCACGCCGGCACTTGCTGCGAGGTTCACCGTCTCGATGTCTTCCTCATTCGTCCCGACATTGCCGATATGGGGGAAGGTGAAGGTAATGATCTGTCCGGCGTAGGAGGGATCGGTCAGGATTTCCTGATAGCCGGTCATCGCAGTGTTGAAGCACACTTCACCCACCGCCTCGCCTTCGCCGCCCAGGCCGATACCATGGAAGATGGTGCCATCCGCCAGAACCAGACAGGCGGTGGCGCGCATTTCATCGGCGTCGAAGGACGGGGTTGCTTGCATCATCGCCTTGTCCCTTGTATCCGGCACCAGGGCTTGGTGGTTCAGGACTAAGTCCTGAGGTCCGCCAGCGCTGCGGGCGCCCGTTCACGATCGGTACCGGGAGGCGACAGGTAAAGGCGCGATCTGGGGCCGTCAACCCCGCGCGGTGCCGATGAAAAGGAATGCAGACATGCGCGAACAGCTGAAGCTTGATCTCAATGCGGCGATGAAAGCGCGCGACGCGTTGAAGGTGGCGACCCTTCGTCTGGTCAACGACGCGGTCAAGAACAAGGATATCGAGGCGCGCGGACTGGGCAAGGGGCCGTTGAGCGATGAGGATATCCTCAACGTACTGCAAAAGCTGATCAAGCAGCGCCAGGAAAGCGCCGAGATTTACGAAAAGGCCGGGCGACAGGAGCTGGCAGCGCAGGAGCGTGGCGAAATCGCCATTATCGCTGCCTATCTGCCGCAACAGGTGACGGATGACGACATGCGCACCATCATTGCCCGGATGATTGGCGAGACGCAGGCCGCCGGCCTCAAGGATATGGGAAAAGTAATGAGCGCCTTGCGCGCCGGCTATGCCGGCAAGATGGATTTTGCCAAAGCCAGCGCCGCCCTCAAGGACATGCTCAAGGGTTGATTCCGGCAGGCCTGCTACATGGCGGATGATTTCGCTCTTGCCGAATCAAGGCTGAAAGCGCCGCCGCCGGCAACCGCGAGATAAAGAAACACAAAGCAGAACAGAATGGCGAGGTTGCCGCCGTTAGTGAGCGGAACGAACCCGCGGGGAAAATGCGACATGAAATAACCAATCGCCATTTCACCGCTGCACAGGAACGCGACCAGTCGCGTGCCGAAGCCCACGGTGATCAGTGCGCCACCGATCAGTTCCATCATGCCGGCAAACCAGATGAGCGATAAAAAGGCCGGTTGACCGCTAGGCCAGGGCAGAATGCCGAGGATCTTGGCGCAGCCGAACTGGAGGAACAGCAGCCCGGTCATGATGCGCAGCAAGCCAAGCACTTGCGGTTGATAGGCCTGCAGGCGGTCGAAAAATCCCAACATCAGCGCTACTCCCGAGGCAAAAACGTTTGCCAAAAAACGTGGCACGACAACGTAGTTGGGCGGTGGATCGACTTGAAATCACGGAATCGTGATTGATTGTGCGTGAAGGTACCTCGGCTTGCAAGCGCAGCGTGAGGGACCAGCGGGCCGGTGGTGCGGGTGCTGCCGCCAAAGTCTTGCCGGGATCGGTCAAACCTCTGCTATAAGATGCCATGCGTTTCCCGCCCGACTTCCTTGACGATATCCGTGCCCGGCTGCCGCTTTCGGCGGTTGTCGCGCGGCGCGTCAAGTTGAAGAAGCAGGGGCGCGAATGGCGCGGCCTGTCGCCGTTCAACGCCGAGAAGACGCCGTCTTTTTACGTCAACGATCAAAAGGGCTTCTACCATTGCTTTTCTTCGGGAAAGCATGGCGACCAGTTCTCCTTCATCATGGAGACGGAAGGGTTGAGCTTTCCCGAAGCCGTCGAGCGGCTTGCCGGCGAGGCGGGTCTCAAGATGCCAGCGGTATCGGCACAAGCGTCGGACGCCAGCGACAAGCGGCGGGGCCTTTATGATGTCCTTGAACTCGCGGCGCGGTTTTTTGCAGAAAATCTTCAAGGCAGACAGGGTGCGGCAGCAAGAGGTTATGTGGCTGACCGGGGCTTGAGTGACGAAACCATTGCCGAGTTCCGCATCGGCTACGCCTCTTCCTCGCGCGAAGCGTTGCGCCAGCACTTGATCGCCAAGGGAGTGTCGCTCGAGGACATGATTGCGGGCGGTCTGCTCATTCACGGCGAGGATATTCCTGTTGCCTACGACCGGTTCCGCGAACGTGTGATGTTTCCGATCGAAGACCATCGCGGGCGGGTCGTGGCCTTTGGCGGACGGGCGTTGGCAGCCGATGCGCCGGCCAAATACCTGAATTCGCCCGAGACCGCGCTCTTCCACAAGGGGTCGATCGTCTTCAACGCAGCGCGGGCGCGCAAGGCCGCCCATCAGACCGGACGGCTTGTGGTGGTGGAAGGTTATGTCGATGCCATCATGCTCACCCAGGCCGGGATCGGGGAAACGGTGGCGCCGCTCGGCACCGCGCTCACCGAGGATCAGCTGGGATTATGCTGGCGGATGGCCGATGAGCCGATTCTGTGTTTTGACGGAGACAAGGCGGGTCTGCGTGCCGCTTATCGGGCGATCGAACTGGCGTTGCCGCGCATCAGTGCCGAAAAAACCATCAGATTCGCTTTGCTGCCCGCTGGCCTTGACCCTGACGATCTCGTTCGACAGCGCGGCCGTGCGGCCATGGAGGACGTGCTGAACAGCGCCCGTCCGCTGGTTGACATGCTGTGGGAGCGGGAAACGGCAGCCATCGACATCACGACGCCGGAGCGCCGTGCCGGGCTCGAGCGCCGGGTCGGTGCGCTCGCCGCGAGTATTGCCGATGCAAGCGTGCGCCGCCATTACGAGGATGAATTGCGCCGGCGCATGCGACGGCTTCTGGGGCAGGACGGGGAGAGTGGGCAGCGTGCTCCGCGCGGGTCTTACCGACGCACGGGCCAAGGGCAGGCCGACTGGCAGGCCGGGCGTGCGGGCAAGGGCGGGCGGCGCCGAGCACCGGCTGAGGCCGGCCCCATCGTCGTATCGGAAGCCCTGCGGCGCAGCCCGCTGCTGCGCGGGCAAAACAGTGACTGGCCGCAGCGCGAGGCCCTGCTGATGGTGGGCGCGCTCAATCACCCGCTTCTTGTATCGCGGCATGCGGAAATGTTCTCCCAGCTTGAATTTTCCGATGCCGTTCTGACGCGCCTGCAGAAGGCGCTCGCCGCGCAGGTGGTGAATGAGGGCATTGACACGTCCGATGCCCTGTCATCGGCGTTGACGGGGCTCGGATTTTCCCGCGAGTTGCAGCGCCTTGGCGTTTTCATGCGCCAGGGTGGCCTGTGGTTTGTCAGTGTCGAGGCTGATATCAGCGATGCGGAGACGAGTTGGCTGCAGATGGCGGCCTTGCATCGGCGCGCACGCAACATACATAGGGAATTGAAGCTCGCAGAAGCGGCGTTCGCTGCTGAGCCCAATGCAGAAAACGACCGTCGTCTGATGTCACTGTGGCGCGAATTCTCGCTGCTTGATGGGGCGGAAGCGTTGGTTGAGGGGTATGGGGAGCTTTCGGGCCGCGTCGAGAGGAATGTATAAGCTGGCAAAACGCTGTAATCTGGCTGCCACGACTTGCAGACAGGGCAGGGATTGCGGCATTCTGGTGTGGATTATTTGTTGGAACCGGACCCGCATTTCAAGTGTGGTTAACGGGACGTATACTGTTTCCGGGCTAGCGCATAGAATGAAGACAGGCCTTGGTGGCGGTTTTTTGGCGCCCGCCCGTGGTCTTTAGGGGTCGGAGGAGCCATGGCGCGCAAGGAATTGGTCGAAAAACCCATGGCCCAGAAAATGTCAGGCAGCAAGAAGCCGGTTGGCAAAGACAGCCCCCGTACTGCCGCATCCGCTCGCAGCGAAACCCTACGGTCAAAGGCGCAGAATATGGGTAAATCAGCAACACATGCGCCATCCAAAGCAAAAACGCCTGTGAAATCAACAGCCGCCAAGGGCGGATCAGCGCCTCAATCGGTTAAAGCCAAGGCTGTGCCGGCATCCGCTGCGGCGCCGGGCAAGCGGGCGGAGAAAAAAACAGGGTTGCCAAAAAGCGAAACATCAAAGACGAAGGCGCCGGAGCGCGATGGCGCGCTTGAGACGAAAAAATCTCCGCCTGCCGCCAGCCGATCAGCTTCTGCTGCCGCAGCCCCGGGCGGAGCGAAGGCTTCCGGCAAGCTTGCGGCCTCGGACAAGGCCGCGACGATAGCAAAAAAAGCCACCAAGGGTAGCGCCCGCGACGAATTACTTCGCAAGGAATCGAGTTTAAACGGCATGGCAAAAGCGGCGACCGCGACCAAGGATGAAGCACAAGTCGAGGAAAAAGAGGGCCCCGATGGTCCCCTGCTCGATCTGACGGATGCTTCTGTTCGCAAGATGATCAAGCTCGCCAAGAAGCGCGGCTTTGTCACTTATGAAGAACTGAACGAGGTGCTGACGGCGGAAGCAATCGATTCCGAGCGGATCGAGGACGTTCTGGCAATGCTCAACGAGATGGGCATCAACGTTGTCGAGGCGGAAGAGGCGGAAGCGGGCGAGGGCGAGGCTGCCGCCGAAACGGCGGAAGAAGAGGAAGAGGGCGGCGAGCTTGTCGAGGCAACGCCGCGCGCCATCGTCAAATCCGAGACGACGAAAGAGCCGAGCGAGCGGACCGATGACCCGGTGCGCATGTATCTTCGCGAGATGGGGTCTGTCGAGCTGTTGTCGCGCGAGGGCGAAATCGCCATTGCCAAGCGCATCGAGGCCGGCCGTGAGGCGATGATCGCCGGCCTGTGCGAGAGCCCGCTGACCTTCCAGGCCATCATCATCTGGCACGATGAATTATTGCAGGGGAAAATCCTGCTGCGCGACATCATCGATCTTGAAGCGACCTATGCCGGACCCGATGCCAAATTACCGCCAGCACCCGACATGGTGATGGGCGAAGGCGGCATTCCGGTGGCGGTCATGCCGGGAGCCCCGGTGGCGGCGCCTGTCGCGCCGGCTGCTGCGGCGCCTGCCGCCCGCGCGCCGGGTGAGGTTGATCCGGAGACCGGCGAGTTCGTCCCGCCCACCGGCGAGGATGACAGTGATTTCGACGATGATGAAAACGCCCTGTCGCTGGCTGCCATGGAAGCGGAGCTGAAGCCGCGCGTCATCGAAACCTTCGAGATGGTGGCGTCATCCTACAAGAAGCTGCGCCGCCTGCAGGATCAGGATATTCAGGGGCAGTTGTCCAATGAGCGCCTGTCGCGCCCGCAGGAGCGGCGCTACAAGAAGCTCAAGGACGAGATCGTCGCTGAAGTGAAATTGCTGCGCCTCAATAATGCGCGCATCGAATCGCTCATCGATCAGCTTTACGAGATCAACCGCCGCCTCATCGGCTCGGAGGGGCGCCTGATGCGCCTTGCCGAGAGCTACGGCGTGACGCGCGAGGATTTTCTCAAGCAGTATCAGGGCGCGGAACTTGATCCCAACTGGATCCGCCGTATCGCCAATCTCTCCTCGCGCGGCTGGAAGGTGTTCGTCGGCCACGACAAGGACACGATCAAGCAGATACGGGGCGATATCCAGATGCTGGCCCATGAGACCGGGCTCGACATTCCGGAATTCCGCCGCATCGTCCAGCTCGTCCAGAAGGGCGAGAAGGAAGCCCGCCAGGCGAAGAAGGAGATGGTGGAAGCCAATCTCCGCCTCGTCATCTCGATTGCCAAGAAATACACCAATCGCGGGCTGCAATTCCTCGATCTCATCCAGGAAGGCAATATCGGCCTGATGAAGGCGGTCGACAAATTCGAATATCGCCGCGGCTATAAATTCTCCACCTACGCGACGTGGTGGATCAGGCAGGCGATCACCCGCTCGATTGCTGACCAGGCGCGCACCATCCGCATTCCCGTGCACATGATCGAGACGATCAACAAGATCGTGCGCACCTCACGCCAGATGCTGCATGAGATCGGCCGCGAGCCGACGCCGGAAGAACTCGCCGAAAAGCTCGGCATGCCGCTCGAGAAAGTGCGCAAGGTTCTGAAAATCGCCAAGGAGCCGATCTCGCTCGAGACGCCGATTGGTGACGAGGAAGATTCGCATCTGGGCGATTTCATCGAGGACAAGAACGCGATTCTTCCCATCGATGCGGCGATCCAGTCCAATCTGCGCGAGACAACGACGCGGGTTCTCGCCTCGCTCACCCCGCGTGAGGAGCGCGTCTTGCGCATGCGCTTTGGCATCGGCATGAACACCGATCACACCCTGGAAGAAGTCGGCCAGCAATTCTCGGTGACGCGCGAGCGCATCCGCCAGATCGAGGCGAAGGCGCTCAGGAAACTCAAGCACCCGTCGCGCTCAAGGAAGCTCAGGAGCTTCCTCGATAATTGATCTGTGCTGCTTGACGTTCGCTCTTTGTTCTGATACTGGTTTGCCAGTTCGGAGAGGCTTGAGATGGCGTTGATGAGTTCGGAAGTCTATGACGCGTTTGTCTCTGCCGGTACGCCGGAAGACAAGGCCCGCAAGGCTGCCGAGGCCATAGCCAATTTCGACAATCGCTTCACGAAGATTGATGGCGAGATCGCTGTCCTCAAATGGATGACCGGCTTTGGCCTTGCGGTAAGCTTGGCGATCCTGACCAAGCTTTTCACGGGCTGAGTGGGCTTTACGTCCCTCACCCCTCCACCACCATCCCGACAATGCGCCGCACCAGCGGCAGGACAAGGATCAGCGTGGGGAAGGCCACCATCCAGGAGAGCGCCCAGGCCTGCATCCACAGGCGAAGAAAATCGGGCGTCAGGCCAACGCCGCGCAGCGTTGAGACGCCCGAGATGATGAAGGTCATGATGATGGAGAGCACCAGCGGCATGACGAAGCGGGCGTAGCGGGCGGGCAGTTTGCGGCGTGTCATCGTCGGTGTCGTCCTGCCGAGGCTTTCGCAAGGTGATAGACAGGAACGTTGTCGTAAATGACTCGCGGCGCGATGGCGAGACGGGTCTCACCACTCCTTCGCCACCTCCACCAATTGGTCCAGCGCTGTTCCCCAGCCCTGATGGAAGCCCATCGCCTCGTGGCGCTCGCGGTCGGCCTCGCTCTTATGTAGAACGACGGCGCGGTAGCGTGTGCCGGCGCCCATGGGTGAGAGCAGGAGGCAGCCGGTCATGGCGATGAAGCCGCCATCGCCTGGACGGTAATCGGGCCCGAGCATGCTCGTCCAGATGAGGCGCCGGTTTTTGACGATCTCCAGATAGCAGCCCTCGCCCTCATGGCTCTCGCCGTCTGGTCCTTCCATGCGGGTGAAGAAGCGCCCGCCGGGGCGCAGATCAATATCGCATTCGCTGACGCGCCATGGGCGGGGGCAGAACCATTTCCTGAGGTCGACGGGTTTTGTCCAGGCGCGCCAGACGAGGGCTGGCGGCACATCGACGACGCGCTCCAGCATGAGGTCGAAACGCGGGTTGAAGGGGGTTGGCAAGTCGCTGGTCACGGGCTCTCCTGTCCTCGGCGCAAGACGGGCGGCGATGATTTGCTGGCGGCCGGCAGGCGATACAGCGCCCGGCGCCGCGAGCCTCGCTGATCCGGCCAGGATATGCCTGAACTCGTGGTTGAGGCAAAAAATCGGCCGCACCTCAGTGCGGCCGATTGCGTGGTGCCCAGATCACGGGGAGGCGCGGCTCAGCCTGCCTTGAGATGCTTGAACATGACGGCGCGGGCTTCATCATCGACCTCGGCCTTGAAAGCGAACGTGTCTTTCAGCGCCAGCGCCTTCTGGGCTGCCGGGCGGGCCATGATCTCGTCATGCAGGCGCTTGACGTTCGGCAGCTCGGCCCAGGCTTCCTCGCCGAGGATGAAGGGGATCATGCGGGCCCAGCCCCAGACATCCATGTCGATGATCGAATAGGTTTCGCCCACCATGTATTTATGCTTGGCGAGATGGGCATCGAGGATCTTGAAATGGCGCATGGATTCATACTGGTAGCGCGTGTGGGCGTACGGCACTTTCTCAGGCGAGAAATGCTTGAAATGAACCGCCTGGCCGGAGAAGGGGCCGACGCCGGTTGCAACAAACATCAGCCATGACAGCATCTCACCGCGCACCGGGCTGCCGATCTTCTCGGCGCCGGGCGGCAGGAACTTGCCGGACTTCTCGGCGAGGAAAAGGAGGATGGCGTTTGAATCGAACATCACCACATCGCCATCGACGATGGCCGGCACCTTGCCATTGGGGTTAACGGCGAGGAAGGACGGCTCGAACTGGTGGCCGCGGCGGGTGTCGATGGGCATACCTTCATAGGCAATGCCGGCTTCTTCCAGCAGGAGTGCTACCTTCGACGGGTTCGGAGATGCATTGAAGTAGAATTTCAACATGGTAAGTCCTCTTTGTTGGCGTCACCTGCGATCCGGTCTTGCAAAACCGGGCGCAATCCGGACACTCTTTAGTGAATCATCGGCTTCGACGCGATAGGACGCGTGGGTGTTTCGTATCACAATCAAATGACGGTGCGTTCGGAATTGGCACTGGCCAGCCTTCCTTGATTTGTATAATGAATTCAAAATCGGGCGTCGGAGATCAATCGGCGCCTCGTCGCTGTCTAGGGAGATATCTATATGACTGGACCACTCAACATTCTGATCCTCGGCGCGTCCTACGGATCGCTGCTGGGCACCAAGATCCTGATGGGCGGGCATAATGTCCATCTCATCTGTCTGCCGGCGGAAGCTGAGCTCTTCAACAGCGACGGGGCGATCGTCCGCACGCCGATCAAGGGCCGGGACGGTCTGGTCGAGATCCGCAGCAAGGATTTGCCCGGCAAGCTGACTGCGTCGGGACCAGGTGACGTCGATCCCGCCACATTCGATCTTATTGCGCTTGCCATGCAGGAGCCGCAATACCGCTCCGACGGGGTGCGGCAGCTTCTGGAGAAAGTAGCCAAAAGCGGCAAGCCCTGCATGTCGATCATGAACATGCCGCCGCTGCCTTATCTGGCGCGCATTCCCGGCCTTGATGTCGCCGGCCTGCGTGGCTGCTTCACCGACGCCACGGTGTGGGACAGCTTCGATATCGAAAAAATGACGCTGTGCAGCCCTGATCCGCAAGCCTTCCGTCCGCCGGAGGAAACGCTCAACGTTCTTCAGGTGCGCCTGCCCACCAATTTCAAGGCCGCGCGTTTCAAATCCGATGCCGATACGGCGATCATGAAGCGTCTTGAGGTCGATATCGAAGCAGCGCGTTTTGCCGTTGGCAGCGAAGCCCTGCAAATCCCGGTGAAGCTCAAGGTTTATGACTCGATTTTTGTGCCGATGGCCAAATGGGCGATGCTGATTGCCGGCAATTATCGCTGCGTGAAGCGTGACGGCATTGTCGCGACAAGGGATGCGGTGCACGCGAATATCGAGGAGTCGCGGGAAATCTATGAGTGGGTGGAACAGTTGTGCATTTCACTTGGTGCTGATCCCTCCGACATGGTGCCGTTCGAGAAATACGCCAATGCGGCGCTGTCGCTGCTCACACCAGCCTCGGCGGCGCGCGCGCTGGCCAATGGCGCGATGAATATCGAGCGTGTCGATCTGATGGTCAAAACGGTCGCGGCGCAGCGGGGCAAGAATCTTCCGGCAGTGGATGAGATCGTCGCGACGGTTGAATCCTGGCTTGCCAAAAATCGTGCGAAGCCCGCGTGATCGACCGGTTATCATAACCCGGCTCACCGTCAGGCGAGCTGGGGAAGCATCGGCAGGGGGGTGGGGCCATGGATACGAATGCCGATGATCCGCGCGGCCGTCTCACCTTGCGGATCTCGGCCATGCCGGCTGACACCAATGCCAATGGTGATATCTTCGGTGGCTGGGTGATGGCGCGCATGGATCAGGCGGGGGGCATCGCCGGCGTTGAATTCGCTCATGGCCGGGTTGTGACTGTGAAGGTCGATGCCATGACCTTCCTGAAGCCGATGAAAGTCGGCGACGTCCTGTGTGTCTACACCGATATCGGTCGCGTCGGTCGCACCTCGTTTGCAATCCATATCGAAGCGTGGGCGCAGCGCTTCATGACGGTCAACATGGAGAAGGTGACGGAAGCCGATTTCACCTTCGTGGCGGTTGACGAGGATGGCAGGCCGCGCCCGGTGATGCCGGGCTGAGGGGCTTGACAGTGTGGCGGCCTTCGCGGCTGTCACCAATTTGTCTTACAAACGCCATTGCCGGTTCACGCCGACGCGCCACACCACTGGTGATGTGCCCATGCGGGCACGCGTGAACAGGGCAGGCGGAGAGAGATCATGAGAACACCTATCCTTCTGGCAGCGCTGACGGGTGCGCTGTTGTCGTTTGGTGCCCAGGCGCAGGAAAAAACGCTCGATGGCAAGCCGCCGCTGGTCATCGGCCATCGCGGGGCAGCCGGCTACCTGCCCGACCACACGATGGAAGGCTACAAGCGCGCCATCGAGATGGGGGTTGATTTCATCGAGCCTGATCTGGTGTCAACCAAGGATGGTGTACTGATTGCCCGTCACGAACCGATGCTGGGCGGCACGACTGATGTCGCAACGAAGCCCGAATTTGCCGCGCGCAAGCGCAAGGTGAAGGTCGACGGGGTCGACACCGAGGATTTCTTTGCCTTCGATTTCACTCTTGCTGAAATCAAGACGCTGCGGGCCATCCAGCCGCTGAAGGAGCGTGACCAGAGCCATAATGGCAAATATGCCATCCCGACGTTCCAGGAGATCATCGATCTGGCGAAGTCGGAGAGCCTCAGAGCGGGGCGGACGATCGGCGTTTATCCTGAAACCAAGCACCCGACGTTGCATGCGGCGCTTGGACTGCCGCTGGAGGATCGCCTGCTCGATCTGCTGAAGGCTGCCGGCTGGACGGAGAAAACCTCGCCGGTCATCATCCAGAGCTTTGAGACCGGCAACCTCAAATACATGCGCAAGAAGACCAATGTCCGGATCATTCAGCTGGTGGATGCCGATGATGTCGACAAGGATGGCAAGGTCGTACTCGCCGCGCCCTTCGACAAACCCTATGATTTTGTGGTGACGGGTGACGCGCGCACTTTCGCGGACCTGGTGACCAAGGAAGGGCTGGCGGAGATCAAGACCTACGCTGATGGGGTGGGGCCATGGAAGCCCTATCTGATGAGCGCCAGGCAGGAGATCGGGGTCGACGGCAAGCCGAAGGACCTCAATGGTGATGGCAAGATCGATGAGCAGGATCGCATCCTGCTGCCACCCACCGACGTGGTGAAGAATGCCCATGCATTGGGCTTGTTCGTCCACACCTGGACATTCCGCTCCGAGCCGCGCCGCCTTGCCTCGAATTTCAAGGGCGACCCGCAGGCAGAATACAAGGCCTATTTCGCGCTCGGCATTGACGGATTGTTCAGCGATTTCGGTGATCAGGCCGTCAAGGCGCGCTAAGCGGCAGGAAAGCGGCGAGCGCGCGGGAGCGTTCGCCGCTGATCCTTTAGCCGATCACGCTGCGCAGGACCGGCAAACCGCTGATCTCAACTTCCACGACGTCGCCTTTTTTAAGGAAACGTCCCGAGCCAAAGCCAACACCTGGCGGCGTGCCGGTGGCGATGATATCGCCCGGGCTGAGGCGGACACGGGTTGAAATGAAGGAAACGATCTGCGGGATGTCGAACACCATGTCGGCGATCGCTGCATTCTGCCGCTCCTCGCCATTGACGCGGGTCATCACCCGGGTGCGCCTGGCCTTGAGGTCATCAGCGATGTGAGCGACGGGGACAAAACGGCCAACCGGCGTGGAGCGGTCAAGGCTTTTTGCCGAGAACCAGTCGAGATGGGTGCGCTGGCCGGCTTTCACGTCCTGCAGGTCGCGTGCGGTTGTGTCATTGAAGGCTGCAACGCCCGCCACATGGTCCCACGCCTTGTCAACGGAAACGGCGAGCGCTTCCTTGCCGATCATGATCGCCAGCTCTCCCTCATAATCGAGCTTGCTGTAGATGGCCGGTGGCGCGATCAAGGCGGTTGGCGCGATCATCGCCTCCTGGCTTTTGAAGAACAGGAGCGGCGATTCCGGCACGGGCTGTTTGGCCTCGGCGGCATGGTTCACGTAGTTCAGGGCCATGCACAGGATTTTGGCGTTGGCGTCGACGTTGGGCAGGATGTCAGCTGAAGCAAGGGGAATTGTTGTTGTCTTTGCCTGACCTTTGCCAGTCAAGGCGTCGGCAAGGCTGGTGCTTGACCACAGTGTGGCCTTGTCGCCATCGATCCGTGCGATGGCCGGTTTGCCTTGATGGGAGATGCGAACAAACTGCGTCGGTGCATGGGATGTCGGCGCGGTCTGTGCCTGCACCCGATCAACCAGGATGGCGGCGCCTGCGACCGCAACGAATGAACGGCGTGATAGCATTGGAAATCCTCCGGTTGTCTGCGTCCCTTCGGCGTGTCCGCATTGACGGAGAGGAGGCTAATTGCGGCTCAGGATCGGATAAATCCGTCGATTGCCACGATAATAATGCACTGACTGCATGAATGCACCGAAGTGGCGCTGCGGGGGCACGGCGCGCAGCGCGAGGGGACATTGCCTTGAGCTGCGTCCCCTGTCACTCTTCAGCGAAGGGATGTGGACCACAGCGCGCGAGCCTGACATGGAGGCAGCAAGGCTTGATACCAAGCCAGGCGCCATTGAGACCAAGTGGCTGGTGCCGTGACGCGAAACGAATGTGATGTCAACAGGTCGAGGTAGGGATGGGCTGGCTCAGCAAGCTTTTTGCAGGCGGTGGGAAGCGCGACAGTGCGCGCGAGGCGCCGCCGGTTGACTACAAGGGCTTTGTCATCCGCCCGGCGCCTTACAGTGAAAACGGCCAGTTCCAGACGGCGGGCTTCATCGACAAGGTGATCGGCGATGAAACGAAGACGCACCGCTTTGTGCGCGCCGACCGGCAGGCTGATTTTGACGGGGCGGTGGCCTTCACGACGATGAAGGCGCGCCAGCTCATCGACGAGCAGGGCGATCGCCTCTTCACCTGAGGAAACGTCATGCAGGCGCGGCGTGTCATCCAGGTTGTCGGCTGCCATGCCGAGGGCGAAATCGGCGATGTCATCGTTGGCGGCATCCTGCCGCCGCCCGGTGACAGCGTGTTTGCCATGATGCAGGCTTTCGCACGCGAGCAGGACGGGCTGCGGCGCTTTCTATTGTGCGAGCCGCGTGGTTCGGTGGCGCGTCACATCAATCTGATTGTCCCGGCAAAACGCCCTGACTGTGCAGCCGGCGCCATCATCATGGAACCCACCGAATATCCGCCGATGTCGGGTTCAAACACCATCTGCATTGCGACCGTCCTGCTTGAAACCGGCATGGTGGCGATGGTGGAGCCCGAGACACGCTTTCGTCTCGATATGCCGGGCGGACCGGTCGATGTGGTGGCCCGTTGCCAGAACGGCAAATGCCGATCGGTGATACTGCGCAATGTCGCCTGTCAGGCCCTGCTTCTTGACCAGAAGCTGCGGCTCGGCGATGGCCGTGAGATCGTGATCGATATCGCTTATGGGGGCATGATCTACGCGCTGGTCGATGCGACGCGGCTTGGTTTGCGTTTGGAGGCTGGCGAAGCGCGGGCGCTGGCTGAACTGGGCGAAGCAGTGCGGGTGGCAGCGCGCGCGCAGTTTCCCGATGTTGCGCATCCGGAGAACCCGGCTATTCGTGGCGTGTCGATTGTCCAGCTCAACGCGCCGTTTGCAGGACCGGGAACGGTGGCGCGCAACACCTGCATCGTTGCACCTGGACGCTCGGATCGCAGCCCGACGGGAACCGGGTTGTCGGCAAGGCTTGCTGTCCTTCACGCGCGCGGCGAGATGACACTTGGCGATAGTCTCGTCCATGAATCGCTCATCGGTTCGCGCTTTCGCGGTGTCATCGAGGAAGAAGCACAGCTTGGCGGGCGTCCAGCCATCATCCCCAGCATCGAGGGACGGGGCTGGATCACCGGATTTCATCACTACGTGCTTGACCCGAGCGATCCTTATCCCGAGGGCTATGTTCTGTCGGATACATGGGGCGTTGGCGATGGTGGCAGAACGATGCTCAGTCAGGAGTGACGCTCACCCTGCCGACTGCATGACTGCATCGCGGCCGGGGCGATTGACTTCACGAGGGCGGCTGATGATGGTGCTGCCATGATGATGGCGCGTTCCGAAGCTCTGCCCGATAGCCCCTACGCCTATTGGCGTCTCCTGCTGGCGCTGGTGATCTCGACGATTTCGGGCGTTGGCATGTGGGCGATCATCGTGGTCCTGCCAGCGGTTCAGGCCGAGTTTGGCATCGCTCGTGGCCAGGCATCTCTCCCCTATACGCTGACGATGGTTGGATTTGCCTTCGGCACCATCGTGCTTGGCCGCCTGTCGGACCGGTTTGGAATTGTCCTGCCGATTGCCATTGCCAGTCTTGCCTCGGGCACGGGTTTCGTTCTGGCAGGGCTTGTCCCGGGGGTGACCGGATTTTCTGTGCTGCATATCCTCATTGGTATCGGCGCTGGCGCCGGGTTTGCGCCGATGATGGCTGATATCTCGCACTGGTTTGTCAGGAAGCGCGGGCTTGCTGTCGTCATCGTCGCCTCCGGCAATTACCTTGCCGGCACGGTGTGGCCGCTGATCATAACGGCCTCAATTCCGCATTTCGGTTGGCGCGGCACCTATATCGGCATCGGTATCGCGGTTGCGGCGCTCATCCTGCCGCTGTCATGGCTGGTGCGCCGGCGACCGTCGCAGCGCGTGATGGATGAGGCAAGGGCTGCCACGGAAGCGGCGCGGGCTGATCTGGGCGTTTCGCCGCGCGCGCTGCAGATCCTGCTGATGATTGCCGGCTTTTCCTGTTGTGTCGCCATGTCGATGCCGCAAGTGCATATTGTCGCCTATTGCGGAGACCTCGGTTACGGCGTGGCGCGTGGCGCTGAAATGCTGTCGCTGATGCTTTTTCTTGGCATTTTCTCGCGCATCGCCTCAGGTATTCTTGCTGACCGTATCGGCGGCTCGACGACGCTTGTCATCGGATCGCTGATGCAGGGCATCGCCCTTGTCCTCTACCTCTATTTCGATGGACTGACCTCGCTTTATGTCATCTCCGGCATTTTCGGCCTGTTTCAGGGCGGCATCGTGCCGATGTATGCGGTCATCTGCCGGGAGTTCCTGCCGCCGCAGGAGGCCGGGCAGCGCATCGGCTTCGTCATTTCGGCGACCATCGCCGGCATGGCGGTCGGCGGCTATATGTCGGGCGTTATTTTCGACCTGACGTTTTCCTACCGGCTGGCCTTTCTCAACGGGGCGGCGTGGAACGGCGTCAATCTCGCTATCGTCGCCTGGCTGCTGTGGCGCCGCCGGCAGGCTACCCAATTGCAGACAGCCTGAGGTCGGCTCAGCGCCAGCGGTAATTGAAGCTGATGGAGATGCGCTCGGCGCTCGCGCGGTTGGGGCGCACCTCATGGCGCAGCCAGCTTTCCCACAGCAGCAATGAGCCTGGTCTGGGCTCGCGCTCGATGAAGCTTCGCATGTCAGTGCCGGCGTCCTTGCGGCGCGGCGGGGCCGCCATCATCGCCGGCAGGCGCGGGTCCTCGAAACGGATCGTGCCGGCGCCTTCTGGCGATGTGACATAAAACGTGCCGCTGACGACAGAATTCGGATGAATATGGCCGGCATGGAAGCCGCCGGGATCAAGAACATTCACCCACAGGCTGTCGAGGACGAGCGGGTGCTCGCCCAGATCAAAACCGACCTCATCAGCAAACCGCGCCACGTGACGATCAAGCGAACGCACCAGCGATTTCACCACAGAAAAGCGCCATGGCAGATCGTTCAGCGACCCGTAAGAGGTGTAGCCCGGATAGGCGTGAGCCAGGCACCACGCCCGCCCCGCCTCGTCATCTACGGCGAGCTGGCGACAGGCTGTTTCAAGATCAGCCAGGGTGGCGGCTGAACCAGAGCGGGCCGCATAGAGTTTGGTGACGAAGAGCGTATCGGTTTTTGGCATGGGGCACCCGCTGCAAGCTTGCAGCGGTAATCCCGCGACGCCCCGCTGTCAAAGCGCCTCGTACGCGATTTTCGCAGTGCCGCGGGCGATAAAGCCGAGTTGGCGGGCGGCGGCCTCGCTCACATCAAGCACGCGGCGGCGCACGAAGGGGCCGCGATCATTGATGCGCACGACGACGCTTTTGCCGTTTGACAGGTTGGTGACACGCAATTGGGTCCCGAAGGGCAGGGTGCGATGGGCAGCCGTCATGGCGTGGCGGTTGAAACGGGCGCCCGAGGCGGTCCGATGCCCATGAAGCTCGGCGCCATAGTAGGAGGCAACGCCAACCTGTTTTGCTTGAGAGGCAAAAGAAAACATCGAGCAACTGGTGGCAAGCAAAATACCGAGTGCGCGCAAGGTAGCGCGATTAGGATATGTCATCTGGAAATGTCCTGGAGAGGAGAGGGAAGGTATTGATCTAACAGTTGATCCAACCTTGATGAATACGATTATTGTGCAGCGCAATATGGCAAAATTCAGGGGATGGCAAGTCCCTTCTATGGTAATATCTGGCGCTGATGAGTGCTATATTGACAGGAAAACTCGATTGTCAGCCTATTGAGGCGGCAGGATTTCCCAATCGACGCTGACATTTGCGGAAATCGTGCTTTCGCCGGCCTCGATGGGGGGAGGGGCGGGCGAAGCGGCAGCGCGCACTTCGGCTGATAAGGGGCGGGCGCGGGCAAAAGTTTCACCCTCACGGACCATCAACACACGCCCAAGGCGAAAACCCAACCCTTCAGCGTAGAGTCTAGCGCGCGCGAGGGCATCCGCCATTGCTGCCTTGCGCGCCTCGTTGCGTTTCATCTCCGGGTCGGCCAACGAAAAATTCGGCCCGCTGACGGTATTGGCGCCGAGCGAAACGGCCCGCTCGAGCAGGTCGCCTACCTTGGTGAGATCGCGTATCTGCACGATGAGCGTGTTGGTGGCGCGATAGCTGGCGATGCGCGGCGTGGTGGAGCGGTTGGGATCAGACGTATAGAGAGGCTGAATGGTATAATTCGAGGTTTGCAAATCACGCGCCTCGATACCGCCAGCCTTGAGGCTGTTGACGGCCTCGTTCATGGCGCGGTTGTTGGCCTGGGCGGCGTCACGGGCGTTGGCTCCCTGGGTCACGACGCCGATGGTAATGGTGGCGATGTCGGGCGTGGCATGCGCTTCGCCCCGGCCTGTCAATGACAGGCGGGCCGGTTCGGCGCCATCGGCGGCGTGGAGAGATGTGGTGGAGCAAGCGGCTGCGATCGCCAAAGCGATCATCAGCATGAAGCGGGTGCGCAGTTCTGAAAAGTTTGCCATCATCGTCTCCGCTGCGCCGGGTTCGGGCGCATTGATAGAGGCTGGAAGGTGTTATGGGCGGTATGATGGCGCGAAAATGGCGCTGCAAGGAGGAAAGAATGCGGGTCTTGTGGCTGGCGCTCGGGTTGATCGCGGCGGCTATACCGGCGGCGCGGGCTGATTCAGCCCTGCTCGATGAGATTATTGCGCGAGGCACGCTCAAAGTCGGCATGACGGGGGATTACAAGCCCTTCAGCGAAAAGAGCAAGACCAGCGGCGCATATGAAGGGCTCGATGTCGATATGGCTGAGGCGCTGGCCAAGGCGCTTGGCGTCAAGCTGGAGATCGTGCCCACGGCCTGGGGCAAGATGCTGGCAGACCTGGAAGCGGGCGCCTTCGATATTGCGGTGGGCGGGGTGTCGATCACGCTTGATCGCCAGAAGAAGGCCTATTTCTCGACCCCCTTGCTGCGTGATGGCAAAACGCCGATTGCGCGCTGCGTCGACAAGGAGCGCTTCGCCGAAATCAAGGATATCGACAAGCCGGAAGTGCGGGTGGTCGTCAATCCCGGGGGCACTAATGAACGCTTCGCGCGCGCCAACATCAAGACGGCGCCCATCCGTGTGCACCCCGACAATACGACAATCTTCGATGAGATCGTGCAGGGTCGGGCCGATGTGATGATCACGGATGCGGTGGAGACGAGGCTACAGCAGAAGCTGCGTCCCGAGCTCTGCGCCCTCCATCCCGACAAGCCGTTCGATTTTTCCGAGAAGGCCTACATGATGCGACGCGATTATGCGCTGAAGCTCTTTGTCGATCAGTGGCTGCATCAGATGCGCGAGATGGGAGCCTACGCGAAGCTCTTTTCCAAATGGGTGGAATGAGGGGTCATGGTTGATGGTGCGCCCGGCCTTGTCGTCACGCCGTCGATCCTTCTCGACGAGGCTGAGCTTGTGTTTACCCCCTTGCGCGCGGCAGCCGGGCCGGGTGGGCAGAATGTCAACAAGGTGGCAACGGCCATCGAGTTGCGGTTCGATGCGCGGCGCTCGCGCAGCCTGACCAACGATGTCTCGATCCGCCTGCAGAAACTGGCCGGCAGTCGGCTCACCAATGACGGTGTCGTGGTCATTCGGGCACACAGCTATCGTAGCCAGGAACGCAACCGGCAGGATGCGATCGACAGGCTTTTGGAGTTGATCGGCAAGGCAGCGGTCGCGCCCAAGCGGCGCAGGCCCACCAAAGTGCCGAAGGGAGCGAAGGAAGAGCGCATCCGCACCAAGCAGCAGCGCGGGTCGGTCAAGAGCCTGCGCGGCAAGGTGCGGGGGGAATAAGCGTGCGTCAAATCGCGCAGGGCGGATAGGACATCCCTACTGTCTTGACCGCAGATGAAGAGAGGGCGCAGCCTGCGTGCAACTCGACATAAAGCGGGAGGATAGCATGCAGTGGTCGCGCCGGGACTTTCTCGCCCATTCAACAGCTTCAATCGCCGCCATCGGCGTTGGTGGGGCCGCCCGCGCGGCGATCGGACCAAACGACAAATTCGATCTCATCGTCAAAGGCGGCGATGTGCTCGACCCCAGCCAGAATCTCAAAGGCAAACGCGATATCGGTATCCGCTATGGGGTGATCGAAGCGATCGAGGCATCCATTCCCGCCGAGCGCGCGCTCAAGGTGATGGATGTCTCGGGCAAGCTCGTCATCCCTGGCCTGATCGATCTCCACGCCCATGTCTATCCCTATGGCTCGGCGATCGGCATTCCGGCTGACGAACTCATCCCGTTTCAGGCAACGACCACGATGGTGTCGGCGGGCGATGCGGGCGCCAATAATTTCGCGGCCTTCCGTCGCTATGTCGTACCGCAGACGCGCACCAGGCTTTATGCCTTCGTCCACATCGCCAATGTTGGCCTCACTCCGTTTCCGGTGGCAGAACTTTACAATATCGATTTCGCGCAGGTCGATGCCTGCGCCAAGACGGTGGCTGAAAACGCTGATATCGCGCTTGGGGTTAAAGTGCGCATGTCGGAAAATGTCATCGCCAAGCATGGTACCGAGCCGCTGAAGCGGGCGATGCTTGCCTGTGAGCGTTCCGGCACGCCGGCCAGGATCATGTGCCATATCGGCGGGGTCGATACCGCTCAGCTGATGTCGGATATTCTTGATCTGCTGCGTCCTGGCGACGTGCTGACGCATTCCTATTCGGGTGCGCCGAACCTGTCGAACGTCTTCACCAATATCGTGCAAGACGGCAAGCTGTTGCCGGCAGCCCTTGCTGCCAAGCAGCGCGGCGTCATCTTTGATGTCGGTCATGGTGGCGGCAGTTTCGATTATACGGTCGCCGACATTGCCATTCAGGGCGGTGCGGGCCCCGATACGATTTCATCCGACGCGCATGTTTTTTCAGCCAACACGCCCGGCATGCCTTACCTCACCTGGGTCATGAGCAAATTCCTCAATCTGGGATTTTCGCTGGAACAGGTGGTGACGATGGCAACCGCCAGGCCGGCCGCTATCATCAATCGCACCGCAAAGCTTGGTACTCTTCAGATCGGCGCGCCCGGTGATGTCTCGGTGCTGGAGATGGTCGAGGGGCCGGTTGAGTTCGTTGATACGCGCAACAACAAACGGCAGGGCAAGGTGCAGCTCAAGCCGGTGACCGTGGTGATCGGCGGGGTTCCTTACGGGCGGCCTTATCAATCCCCCTTCTCGGTACGGTGAGGGCAAGTCTGGCGCGTGTATTATTTCCATTATAGAAATAATATCGGCATTTTTATCCCACTAATCATCAGAAGGGATATGACCTATTGTCTGGTCATGCGCCTCCCTGGTGAGGCGTCTGCCCTTTCAGGAGTTCATGTCATGTCGATATCGCAACAGGCCATAGCGGCAATGCTTCTTCGCCTCACTCTTGGCGTTACTTTCCTGGCGCATGGTTTGCTCAAACTGTTCGTTTTCACCGTGCCCGGTACGGTCGGGTTCTTCGAGAGCATTGGTTTTCCCGGTGCGCTTGCCTATTACGCCATCGCCATCGAGGTGGTGGGCGGTGTTATGCTGATCGCCGGCCTTTATGTGCGCTACGTGGCGCTTGCCGCATTGCCGCTGCTCGTCGGTGCGACCATGGTTCATTCCAGCAATGGCTGGCTCTTCTCGAATGCCAATGGCGGCTGGGAGTTTCCACTGTTCTGGACGATGGCCTTGATTGTCCAGGCGATGCTCGGCAATGGCGCTTATGCCTTGCAGGATGTTGTGAGCGCTTCCGGATCGCTGCGTAAAGTGGCAGCCTGAGCGCACCAGCAGGGAGCACGGCGCGTGATCGCTGCGCTCCTTGCTTTGGTATTTTCGCCCAACCAAGGTCAATCGTCATGCTTCAATCGCATCAGTCGCCGCTTCACATCGGCGCCGTTACCTTCAATGCCAAAGACGCGCCTCGACTTGCTGATTACTACCAGCAGATCATCGGTCTTGAGCTTGTTGACAGGCATGATGGACGCATATCGCTGGGATCGGGCGGCGAGGCCTATCTCCATCTCAACCATAGCCCGAGGGCGACACCGGAATCGCCGCGCTCAGCCGGGCTGTTCCATACGGCTTTCCTGTTGCCATCGCGGGCTGCCCTTGGCCGCTGGTTTGCGGGCGTGCACGGGCGAGGGGCGGAATTTTCGGGCGCGTCCGATCACGGGGTGAGCGAGGCTTTTTACCTCGATGATCCCGAGGGCAATGGCATCGAGGTCTATGCCGATCGACCGCGCGATGAGTGGCCAAGACGCGATGGCGGCGTCAACATGACGACCGAGCGCATGGATGTCGAAGGGGTGATTTCAGCTGGCGCGGTTGCTGAGGCCCATCGCGGTTTTCCGCCTGAAGCGCGCATCGGCCATGTGCATTTGCGGGTTGGCGATATCAACGCGGTCCGCAGCTTTTATGTTGATCAGCTCGGACTACAGGAAATGGACCGGCGGCCGGGCGGGGTTTTCTATTCTGCTGGCGGCTATCACCACCACATCGCCACCAATCAATGGCAGTCGGCAGGCGCGCCGGCGCGGTCGTCGGGCATGACCGGTCTGGCCGAGGTCGAGATCAGGGTGAGTGACAAGGCTGTCATGGCTGCCTTCCAGGCAAGGTCCAAGGCTGACGCCGATGGCCTCATCCGCCTCAAGGATCCAGCCGGGCTGGCCTTTGCGATCAGTTCGCCAAGCCCATGATGGCGCGCGCTTCGGCAACGCTTGCCGGATGACGGCCATATTGGGCGCACAGGTCGGCCACCCGTTTGACGAGCGCCGCGTTGGAGGGGGCCAGCGTGTCGCGATCCATGCGCACATTATCCTCGAGCCCGGTGCGGCAATGGCCGCCGGCGGCGAGCGACCAGTGATTGAGCGTCAGCTGGTCCTTGCCGATGCCAGCCCCTGTCCAGGTGGCCTCAGGCGCCAGCCGCTTCAGTGTTGATATGAAGAAATCGAACGAGGCGCGATCAACCGGCATGGCATTTTTTACCCCCATGACGAATTGCACGTGGAGCCGACCGGGGATGGCGCCTGACCGGCTCATTTCAACCGCCTTGAAGATCATCGACAGGTCAAAGGCTTCGATCTCCGGTTTGACGTTGTAGGTTTTCATCTCGGCGGCGAGCCAGTCGACAAGCTCGGGGCTGTTTTCGTAAACGCGGGTCGGAAAATTGACCGAGCCGGTGGAGAGAGAGGCCATGTCGGGTTGCAGTGGCAGCATGCCGCCGCGCTCGCGGCCTGCGCCCGAGCGCCCGCCGGTCGAGAACTGGATGATGATGCCGGGGCAGTGCTTCTTCAGACCCTCCTGCAGGCGGGCGAAGCGCTCGGGGTCGGAGGTCGGCGTCTGGTCGTCATTGCGCACATGGGCGTGAACAAGCGTGGCGCCGGCCTCGAAGGCAGCGTGGGTCGAGTCAATCTGTTCGGCGACCGAAATGGGGACGGCGGGATTGTCCTTCTTGGTTGGCAGCGAGCCGGTGATGGCGACGGTGATGATGCAGGGTGTCGTCATCGGCTGGTCCCTCAGGTGCTGGTCGTTGCGGTAAAATCACAGGTCAAAAAAGACAGTTTCCTGAGGCCCCTGCATGTGAATGTCAAAGCGATACTTGCCCGCCGCATGGTGATCGGCAATCAGGGTTGACCGGCGCCCGGCGGGCACGAGAGCCAGAACCGGATCATGGGCATTGGCTTTCACCTCGTCGGAAAAATAGATGCGGGTGAAGGCATGCAGCAGCAGACCGCGCATCATGACGGTGACATTGATAAAGGGAGCATCATCGGGTCGGGCGATGCCGGGCTTGATGGTATCGAAAAAGAACCCGCCATCAGCGTTGGTTCCGCAGCGCCCGAAGCCGGTGAAGCGGTTATTGACCCCGTCTGTGCCCGGATATCGCCCTGTGGCGTCAGCCTGCCATAATTCGATCATGGCGTCGTTGACCGGTTTTGCAGCCCCGTCGAAGACGCAGCCAGCGATATGTATATGCGTCCCTTCCACCTCCGGCCCGGCCATACAGGGGGTGACGATGCTCGCAAAATCGTAGCCATATTGCTGCGGCGTCAACCCGTAGGCAAAGTAAGGCCCAACGGTTTGTGACGGCGTCTGTCCAAGCTTCCCTCTGGTGCTCATCAGGCTTTTTCCCATACCGATGAATGGGTGCCGCGCAGGACGATGTCGAAGACAAAGCCTAGCGCGAAGCCTTCCTCGGTAACATCCAGCGAAAAGCTCGACACCATCCGGGTGCGGACGTTTTCGGGCGAACTGTTGTAGATCGGATCGAAGGTCAGCAGGGGGTCGCCGGGAAAATACATCTGCGTCACCAGTCGGGTGGCGAACTGCCTGCCGAAGACGGAAAAATGGATGTGGTTGGGGCGCCAGGCATTCGGGTGATTGCCCCAAGGATAGGCGCCAGGCTTGATGGTGAGAAAGCGATAGCGGCCCTCACTATCGGTCAGGCAGCGGCCACCACCGAAGAAATTTGGGTCCAGGGGGGCTGGATGCTGGTCTACCTTATGAATATAGCGGCCGGCGGCGTTGGCCTGCCAGATTTCAATCAATGCGCCCGGTACCGGACGCTTGTCTTCGTCCAGCAGACGGCCGGTGACGATGATGCGCTCACCCAGCGGCGCGCCATTGCGCTGACCGTTGCGCGTGAGATCGCCGTCAAGCGCACCGATCATCTCGTGGCCGAAAACCGGGCCATCGAGTGCGGCCAACGCAGGTTTGAGCGGTATCAGCGGTCTGGTCGGGCCGCGCAACGCGGTTGAGCGATAGCCGCTGTCGATATAGGCTGGCTGGGATGACCAATCGCGCGGGTTCAGATCGAGCATGGAATATCCTTGGTCATGTGGTCGGGCGGCCAGTCAACAATTTCGCTATGCCAACCGGTAAATGACCGGATGATAACCGTTTCAACTGCCGTCTCAAGGAATTTTGCCGGAGCGTCGCATGGATCGGTCGGGCATGCCCGGCATTGTTCTGGCGTATATGAGACAGGTCGAGGGTGAGAGCGGATCCGATGCGGCTGTTGCGGATGGTCTCCTGGACCAGCATGATGCTGCTTCCCTTCATCGCCAGCGCGCAAATCGCGCCCCAGCCTCTGCCACGCCCTGACGCGGTTCGGCCTGATCCCGTCCCGCCGGCAAGCCCTGCAGCGCCATTGCCTGACGAGGCGGCGGATTGTCTTGCCCGGCTCAAGCGGCAAAAGGTACGGTTCAACGTGACCGGCCGCAGCGAGCGTGGTTCCTGCAGCGTGGATAACACCGTCGAGATCGAGGCGGTGGACACGCCTTTCGGCTTGGTATCGTTTCCTGACAAGCCGGTCCTTGCCTGCGATTTTGCGGCAACGCTGACATCCTTTGTGCAGGATATCGCTGCGCCCCTGGCACGTGCCAGATTTTCTGCGCCTCTATCCCACGTAGCGACGGGCCCTGGATATGTCTGTCGCAACCGCAACAACCAGTCTGACACCAAACCAAGCGAGCATGCGCGGGCGGCGGCGGCGGACGTGACGATGTTTACTCTGGGCGATGGCCGGCAGATCGCGGTTCATCCGGATGATGGCAAGGACGATGCCGCCACACTTGCCTTTATCCGGGGCCTCAGACATGCGGCCTGCGGCTATTTCACAACTGTCCTTGGCCCAGGCTCCAACGCCGAACACGGCAATCATTTTCATTTCGATACGGCGCTGCATGGACGCACCGCCAATTACCGCATCTGCGAGTAGATGGCGGTCTGATCACGACGCGCTTGTTTCCACCAGAGGGAACGATTGCCCGCCGATCGCGTTTCATGGTCGTCAAGTTTGTCATCAAAATCGAAAAGTGGAGTTACCACTCATGACCAGGTCAGGTTTTACAGCCCTATTGTTTGCCGGTCTTTTATCCACGTCGTCAATTGCCCAGGCGGACAGCATCCCGATTCCCCAGCCGCGCCCAACCGAACTGGCGCAGGCAGTCATCGTGACAACGCCTGGCAACGTTTATTCAGGCAGAAGGATTGTGCGAGGCGAGCGTGTCGAGCGGCGCGGCAGCGAATGGAACCGCGGGCGTCACTATGGCTGGCGCAACTCTTATCGCGGTCGCGTTGCGAAGCGCACGGTTGTCCGCCACCCGGATGGTCGCGTGACAACAACCACGGAGGTGCGCCGCAACCGGCGTTACTGAGCTTCGATCACCTATCATCCCTTAATCGTCATCAAGCGGTGCAAGGTTGCGGCCTTGCGCCGCTTTTGCATTCGCGGTCTGGTATGGCTGGGGACAGGATCGGAGAGATGATGAACACCAATGACAGTTTCGCTATTGCCGTCTTGCCTGGTGATGGTGTCGGACATGAAGTGATGGCGCCTTGCCTCGCGGTTCTTGAAGCGGCGGCGGCCCGGATCGGCGGGCTTTCGTTTCGCTTCGAGACGCATCAGGCGGGCGCGCTGCACTATCGCGACCATGGCGTGGCGTTACCTGAATCAGCCCTTGAGGCGGCGCGCCACGCGGATGCGATTTTGCTCGGCGCCATGGGCTGGCCTGACATCCGCTACCCCGATGGCACCGAGATCGCCCCGCAGCTTGATCTGCGTTTCGAGTTTGGCCTGTTCGCCGGCGTGCGCCCGGTGCGCACCCTTCCGGGATTGACGCCGATCCTCAGCGATCCGCGCGCGGCGATGCTCGATTTCATCGTCATTCGTGAATCGACCGAAGGGCTGTTTGTGTCGCGTGGCAAGGGCAGGGTGATTGATGATCGCGAGGCGCATGACACACTGACGATCACGCGCGCGGTATGCGAGAAGCTGTTTGACAGCGCCTTTGCGCTTGCCCGCCAGCGCAAGGCGCGGGGCGGCAAGGGTCTTGTCACCTGCGTCGACAAGGCGAACATCTTCGCGTCCTATGCCTTCTTCCGCAAGATTTTCGATGAGCGGGCAGCGCTTAATCCCGACATTGCGGCAAACCATCTCTATGTCGATGCGGCAGCCCTCGACATGGTGCGCCGGCCCTGGACACTTGATGTCATGGTGATGGAAAACATGTTCGGCGATATTCTCTCCGATCTCGGCGCCGGGCTGATGGGCGGCATGGGCTTTGCTCCTTCCGCCGATATCGGGCTCCAGCACGCCGTCTTCCAGCCCTGCCACGGCACGGCGCCTGACATCGCGGGTCAGGGAAAAGCCAATCCGACGGCAATGATCCTCTCGGGCGCCATGATGCTCGACTGGCTTGGGGAAAAACATGGCAGACCCCAGGCCCTGCGGGCAGCAAGCCTTATCCGCGAGGCGGTGGACAGCATCTATCGCGAGGGGACGCAGCCCTGCGAAATCGGCGGCGGCGCAGGAACGGCGGAGATCGGAAGAAGGGTGCTCGCGGCGCTGGGCAGTCTGCCGATGACTGTTTGAAATCATAGACCAACTGGTCTTTGATGCCCGGTGTAAGGGCGTTTTTACACTTTTCTGCCATCTGTGAGCGTTATGGCAGAGTTATCCGAACCGTCGACGAGCATGCAGGGTGCAGCTCCCGCAATGCCGCGGGCAAGCTTTGCCGATACGGCCCGTGGCATCTGCATCATCATGGTGGTAATGATGCATTCAGCGCTTGGTGTCGGTGTGGCGATGAACGGGACGGGCTTCGTTCACGACATAATCGCCTTTGCCAAGCCGTTCCGGATGCCGGATTTCTTTATGGTGTCCGGGCTTTTCATCGCTGGCTCGCTGACGCTGCCATGGCGGCAATTCCTTGATCGTAAAGTTGTCCACTTTGCCTATTTCTACGGGTTGTGGCTGCTGATCATTCTGCTCGTCAAGGCTGGTGAGCTGCGCCTGTTGTCACCCGGCGCGTTTCTCGAGGCCTATGCGGCGGGTCTGGTTGAACCCTTCAGCACGCTGTGGTTCATCCATCTGCTGCCGTTCTTCTTCCTCTTTGCCAGATTGACGCGCGGGCTTGCGCCGTTTGCCGTCCTGTTCCTCGCCGTGGCGCTTCACCTTCTCGCCGCGTCCTGGCCGGGAGACGATCCTTATGCGATGGGGTCGACGCTGACGCGCTCGACAATGGTCAACAGCTTCTGCCTTTATCTCATCTATTTTCTGATCGGCCATCATTTCCGCGCGCGTATTTTTGCGTTCGCAAGGTTGGTCAGTGCGCGACCCAAGGTGGCAATCTTTGGGCTCATCTTTTGGGCGTTGGAACAGGCGATAGGGGTGAGGACGGGGCTTGCCGATATTCCGGGGTTTACCCTGTTCTATGCCATCTTCGGTGTGCTCGCGGTGGTGACGCTGGCAAGCCTGCTGGAGCGCTGGCGTTGCTTCGACTGGCTGGCGATATGTGGGCGGCACTCACTGACCATCTACCTGTCATTTGTATTGCCGATGGCGGCTGGCCGTCTGGTCCTGGTCAAATCTCAGCTGTTCGACAGTGTCGGTCTGGTGTCAGCGCTGGTGACGGCGGGTGCGATCATGGCGTCGCTGGCGCTGGGTGCTGCGGTCCGGGGCATGTGGCTTGGTTTCCTGTTTCGCCGGCCGGCATGGGCGCATCTGGCGTCAAACAGCGCGGGTGCCACATCTCCGCCGGCCCGCTTGCCGGTTTGATCGACAGCAAACAGCCTTGGCCGGCTGGCAGTTACGCCAGCGCGGTTCCACGGTTCAAATAGCGACCGGCCCAGCCAGCGATCAGTTCGGCGGCGTAATCGGCATCCTCCTTGCGCGAGACGAAATGATCAGCGTCATCCAGCGACACGAAGCTCTTGGGATGTTTCGCGGCAAGGAAAATGGCTGACGCATTCTCGATGCCGACGACTGAATCAGTTGGCGCGTGGAGGACAAGCAAGGCCCGCTTCAGCCCGGCGATCCGTTCGCGCTGGGGCTGGTCGCGGATGTCATCGAGCAAAGCGCGGCCGATGCGGAAGGTCTGTTTGCCCAGACGCACGTCAGCCTCGCCCTCGCTTTCGATGACCTCGACTGCGGCGGCGAAGTTATGCTCGACATGCGCGGTATCAGCAGGCGCACCGATGGTGACGATGGCGCGTACTTCCGCAATGCGTTCGGCAGCAGCGATAACGGCCGCCCCGCCCAGGCTGTGGCCAACCAGCAACCCCGGGGCGGCGAAGGTCGAGCGCAGATGATCGGCGGCGCTGATCAGATCATCGACACTTGAGGAAAAGGTCTGCTCAACGAAGGTGCCGCCACTTTGGCCGATGCCGGCAAAATCAAAGCGCAGCGTGGCAATCCCGCGCGCCGCAAGTGCTCGCGAGACGCGGACGGCCGCGCTTGAATCCTTGCCGCAGGCAAAGCAATGGGCAAAAAGGGCATAAGCCGAAGGGGTCCCCGTGGGGCGTTCAAGCCGCGCGGATAACTGGACGCCCGTCCTTGAGGTGAAGGTAACCGGTTGTGTATCCATGGGCCTCTATCCGTTCGATCCACCGGGGCATGCGGGCGATCATTATAGCAGCGCGCGGCGGCGCGCCGGAAGACAGAAATGGTGGGCCCGGCAGGACTCGAACCTGCAACCAAGCGGTTATGAGCCGCCGGCTCTGACCATTGAGCTACGGGCCCCCGCGCCGGAGGCGCTTCCAGTTAGCCTGTTTGCGGCTGCAGGTGAAGCTTCCAGTTGAACCTTGGTTCAACACCCGATTGCGAGTCATTTCAAATGCTTGTGTCAGACGCCTGAGATGACAAGGGCTTAACGATCAGTTAACATCAGCATGTCGGCAGCGTGTCCGCGAGGGTTTTTCGCGGAATTGCGGAGGATCAGAGCAATGCGTCGTGTGGTTGGAATGGCAGTGATGGCAGGGAGCCTTGTGTTCGCCTGGCCGGCTTTGGCCCAAAGCCCCTATGGCTATGTCGGCAGCAGCAATTCAGCGCCCTATCTTGGCTTTGTCGGCGGTGGTGGCGGACCCTATGTGGTCAATTACGGCACCTTTGTCATCGGCGTGCCGCAGCCCGTCATCCGGGTTGTGCAGCCGGCGCCCGTCATTGTCATCAACCAGATCAGCCAGCAGCGGCGCCCCCGCCAGCGTGCAGCGCATGATGCCTGCGCGCCGGTCGTGCTGACAGTACCCGACGGCCCGTTCAAACCCTTCGCTGCCTGCCCGCCGGGTGGAGAATCGCCCCAGCTGCTGCGCCAGACGCCAGGCGCCAAGATCATCCGCATCACCGATAACTGAACCCGACGACGCGGACATTGCTTGAGGGCCGGGGCTGGGCTACAAGCCAGACCTCGTCGCGACCAAACGCGACCCCCATCCCTTGAGCACGGACCGACGACAGCCATGGCGCGGCAGTTCATCTATCATATGAAGGGTCTGAAGAAGACCTATACCGGGGGCAAGACCGTCCTCGACAACATCCACCTGCAATTTTATCCCGACGCCAAGATCGGCGTGCTTGGCATCAACGGTTCGGGCAAATCGACGCTTTTGCGCATCATGGCCGGGCTCGACACGGAATGGACGGGTGAAGCCTGGGTGGCGGAGGGAGCGCGGGTCGGCTATCTGCCGCAGGAGCCGCAGCTTGATCCCAGCAAGACGGTGCGCGAGAACGTCAAGATCGGGGTTGCTGCCAAACAGGCGGTGCTCGATGAGTATAACGCGCTGATGATGGATTACACGGACGAGAACGCCGAGAAGGCATCCGCGCTGCAGGACATCATCGATGCGCAGAATTTGTGGGACCTCGACAGCAAGGTCGATCAGGCGATGGACGCGCTGCGCTGTCCGCCCGATGACTGGGCGGTCGACAAGCTGTCAGGCGGCGAACGACGCCGGGTCGCGCTCTGCCAGTTGCTGCTGAGCCAACCGGAATTGCTCCTGCTTGACGAGCCGACGAACCATCTGGATGCGGAGACGGTCGCCTGGCTCGAAAACCATTTACGCGACTATCCCGGCGCCATCCTGATCGTCACCCATGACCGCTATTTCCTCGACAATGTGACGGGGTGGATCCTCGAGCTCGATCGCGGGCGCGGCATTCCCTATGAAGGCAATTATTCGTCGTGGCTGCAGCAAAAGCAGAAGCGCCTCGAGCAGGAAGGGCGCGAGGAAGCCTCGCGGCAGAAAACCATCGAGCGCGAACGTGAGTGGATTTCATCCTCGCCGAAGGCCCGCCAGTCGAAATCAAAGGCGCGCTATGAGCGCTACGATGAACTGGTCAAGAAGGCCGCCGACAGTGGACCGACAACCGCGCAGATCATCATTCCGGTCGCCGAGCGGCTGGGACAGAACGTCATCGACTTTAGCGGCCTGCGCAAGGGCTATGGTGACAAGCTGCTGATTGATAATCTCTCCTTCCGCCTGCCGCCGGGCGGGATCGTCGGTGTCATCGGCCCCAACGGCGCGGGCAAGACGACGCTCTTTCGCATGATCAGCGGTGATGACACGCCCGACGCCGGGACGATCACGATCGGGGACAGCGTGCAGCTGGGCTATGTCGATCAGTCGCGTGACAGCCTCGATGGCAAGAAGACCGTGTGGGAGGAGGTGTCCGGGGGTAACGACATCCTCTATCTGGGCAAACGCGAGATCAATTCGCGCGCTTATTGCGGTGCCTTCAATTTCAAGGGGGGCGACCAGCAGAAAAAAGTAGGCCAGCTGTCAGGCGGCGAGCGCAACCGCGTTCATCTGGCGAAGATCCTGCAGAAGGGCGCCAACGTCCTGATGCTCGACGAGCCGACGAATGATCTTGATGTCGAGACGCTGCGGGCGCTGGAAGAAGCGCTGGAAGATTTCGCTGGCTGTGCCGTCGTCATCAGCCATGACCGCATGTTCCTTGACCGCATCGCCACGCACATCCTCGCCTTTGAAGGCGACAGCCATGTCGAATGGTTCGAGGGCAATTTCCAGGATTACGAGGAAGATAAAAAACGCCGCCTTGGGGCTGACGCGGTCAATCCGAGGCGCATCAAATACAAGCAATTCGCGAGGTAGGGAGTAGGGAGTAGGGTTTGCGATGTGATCGCCCTCTTTTTTCCCTCTCCCCTTGCAGGAGAGGGCGGCCCGCAGGGCCGGGTGAGGGGAACTCCCGCAAAGGACACCGCTCAGATCAGCCTCAACTCAACACACCGGCGCGTCATCCTGGCGTTTTTCGACGAGGTCGAAAAACGGTCTGAGCCGGATGCCAATCGCACTGCCGAGGATACCGGCGGGCACCCAGACGAAGCCTGCAAGATCGCCGGCGGCGACGGCGCTGAAATAGGCGCCGATATTGCAGCCGTTTGACAGGCGGGCGCCATAGCCCATGAGGATGCCGCCGATGAGGGCGCCGATCCAGGCGAGGTTCGAGCCGCCGCGGCGCGCGTCAAAGCGCCCGGCGCTGGCAGCGGCAAAAGCAGCGCCGAGGATGATCGCTAGATCCATGACGGAGGCCTTGTCGGCGAAGATGCTGGCCGTGAGCTGATCGGCCTGTCCGGTCAACACCCAGTAATCCCAGTGCGATGGGTCGATACCGACGGCTTGCACGATCTTGCCGCCCCACAGCATGAAGGCGGAGGTCTCGCTCCACGGAAAGCCGCCGATGATGAGGGTGGCGACGTTGAGAAGGGCAAGGCCGATGCCGCCCCAGATGAGTGGCCATGGCCCGATCAGCAATGTCTGCCACGACAAGCGGGCGGTGAGATCAAGCTCCGAGAGGCGGGCGCGGCGGCGGGCAAAGACAAACATCGCCGCGAGCAGCACCAGCTGAACCGCAAGGCCCGCCTGCCAGCCGAAGACACCCATCATGGTGGTGGCGGGGAGCGCCGGCAGGCCCCACCAGAAGCCGATATGGGTGGCGACGATGGTGGAGCCGATGACGAAGCCGGCGAGCGTCGACAGGAGTTTTCCGTTGCCGCCACCCAGTGCGAAGAGCGTGCCGGAGGCGCATCCGCCACCGATCTGCATGCCGATGCCGAAGAGGATCGCGCCAAAGATATGGGTGATGCCGATCGGCGTTGCCGGGCCGCCGATGGGCTGGCCGAGAAAACTGCCGATCCCGATCAGTGGAAAGAAAAACACGCTCGTCAGCGCCAGCATGATGGCGTGGGCGGCAAGGCCAGTACCGTCACGGTTCTCGAGGAGCAGGCGGAAGGCGTTGGAGAAGCCAAACGAGGCGCGATAAAGGACGATACCAAGGAGCGCGCCCACCAGTGTCAGCGCGGCCAGCCGCCAGCTGCCGCCGTCCACCGTGACAGCGTTGAGCGCGACAGCAACGAGCGCGCCGACAGAGGCAACCAGCACCAGCCGGTTGATGTCAGAGCGTGGAGCGGGGCTGGTGTTGTTCAAAACGACGCGGTCGACAAGGCTCATGATGAATTGCGTCTCCAACCCTTTGACGAGCTTCTGTCTAGAATATTATCGAGGAAAAAGCCGCCCCAGACATTGGTCTTAACGGTGAATTGATCCTGCCACGATCCGGCAAGGCCTCTTGCTTTTTATCAGCGCTTCACCGAGTTTCGTATCTCCTGATGCAAGGTCGTTCAAGGTCACATGATGTCGCCAAAATCTCCGTCTGCCGTGCTTCCCCTCCTCAAGCGCATCGAGGAAGGGCAGACCACAGCGAACGTTGCCTTCGACGGTTACGCGCAGGCGATCTCTGCCAGCGAGCCCGTGATCAAGGCCTTCGCTCACCTTGATATCGAAAGCGCACGCCGCCAGGTGAGCGCTTCTTCGCGGCAGCCGCTCAAGGGATTACCGGTCGCCATCAAGGACGTGTTCGAAACGGCTGATATGCCGACAGCCTTTGGCAGCGAGATCTATGCCGCCAACCGTCCGCCGGCCGATGCGGCGATTGTCATGATGGCGCGCAAGGCGGGCGGGACGATCATCGGCAAGACAACGACGACAGCCTTCGCCCATCTCGATCCGACAATGACCGAAAACCCTGTGGCGCCAGGTCATACGCCGGGTGGCTCGTCGGCTGGCAGCGCTGCGGCGGTTGCGGGTGGCATGGTGCCGTTTGCGGTTGGCACGCAGACCGGCGGCTCGGTGGTGCGTCCGGCATCCTATTGCGGCATTGCTGGCTACAAGCCGAGCTATCGCCTGCTGCCGACGGTTGGCCTCAAGCATTTCTCGTGGTTTCTCGATACCGTAGGACTTTTCGCGCCGACGGTCGCTGACACAGCCTTCTTCGCCGGCGCGCTCACCGGCCGTCCCTTGCGTGTTGATGGCGTCAATGCCTTGCCACCATCGCTCGGGATCATCGACGTTCCGGATTGGGGGATGGCCGACAAAAGCATTGGCGAGGCGGTGATGGCGGTGGTGCAGGCTGCCGAGCGCGCCGGTTCAAAGATTGTCGCGGTCGGGAATGTCGCTGTTCTGCACGAAGCGTGGGAGGCGCATGCGGCCATCCAGATGTTTGAATCGGCCATGGCGCTTGCCTTTGAATATGAGCGCTACCGTGAGCGCTTGCCGCCGCTTGTGCGCGGTGAGCTGGACGCGGCGCAGAAGATCGGGTTTGCCGAATATGACGAGGCTCGCGCGATTGCCTCGCGGGCGCGGCGGGAGATGAAGCGGATTTTCGGCACCCTTGATGTGCTGGTTCAACCTGCCGCACCCGGGCCGCCGCCGGCAACGCTTGCCTCGACGGGGCGGGCTGTCTTCAATCGCCTGTGGACGATGACAGGCGATCCGGCGATTTCGGTGCCCGGCATGCGCGACAGTGCCGGATTACCGCTCGGTGTTCAGGTGATCGGCCCGTTTGGCGAGGACCACAAGACGCTCGCCGCCGCCCATTTCATCGAAGGTGTCATCGCGCGCCTTCACTGACCATGTTCAACGCCAGCGCGACCCCTCGCCGTGGCGCTCGCCAATGCGGGCGCGCTCGGCTGCCGGCAATTGGCTGACGCTGGTCAGAATGGTTTCCTGGGCCTGCTCCTGCAGTTTGACCGTGAGCTCACGCACGTCGCGCATCAGGCCGCGCACCTGATTGACGTCAATGACGGGAGAGCGGAAGGCTGCGGCGATTTCCTGCCTCTTGCTGCGGATGGCATCGACCGAGGCGCGGATCGCGTCACGATCCTGCCGCAGCTGGCGACCAATGGTGCGGCGCAGATCGGGTGGAAAATCCTCCAGCATGCCGGCAATAGGAGGGCCACTGCGGAAAAAGTGCGGCCATGGACTGCCGCGCACCAGAAAACCCAACATGAAAAAATTAACGCCAAGCGACAGGAACATGACGATCAGAACGGCCCAGGCCCAGCGTCCTTTAATCAGCATTGCCGTATCTCCCCTCAATTTCCCGTAATCAGCGACGTCGTGCCCAACGCCATTTCGGCATAGGCGAGTACATCACTCTCGCCAGTTGTCAGCAGCTGGCTTGCGACGAGGCCGGCGATCATGGCTGCGACAGCCCAGCTTCCGCCGAAGGCCAGCGTCAGCCGTGCGACCTTCCGGTGCCGGCGTTCGCCCATCAGCGACAGCGTGCGTGCGGCCATGCCGCTGCCATAGGCGATCGGTGCCGGCGGCACCTCCATGCTGCTGGCGATCAGCCCTTCGAGGCGGGTCATATCATCCCACGCGGCGGCGAAACTGGGATCGGTGGCGCGGGTCTGTTCCATCACCTTGAGGAGCGCCGGTGGCCAGCGCGCCGAATTGGCGCCGTAACGCTCAAGCGCGGTGAAGAGGTCGTGATCGACGCTCATTTTCTTTCTCCTCTGTCATCCATCCGCTCTCGCGAAGCTGGTCACGCAAACTGATGCGCGCTCGTGTCAGTGCAGCCTCGACGGCCTCGATGGTAATGCCAATCATGCCGGCCACTTCGGCGTTGCTCAACCCTTCGCCGTAGGTCAGCACGACCACCTGGCGCTGGCGCTCGGGCAAGTTGCTGATTGCCTTGTTGACCGCCTGGCGTCGCTCGTTTTCATTCATGTTGTCCAGTGCATCGGGGCGCTCATCAATCGGCTCGGCAACAGCATCGAGCGCTACCAGGCGGCGTGTCTTAAGGCGCCGCGAGCGGTCGAAAGCGAGATTGGTGACCACCCGGTAGAGCCAGGTCGAGAAGCGAATGCCTTCGTGCCGCCATGTCTTTGCCTGAACGAAGGCGCGGCAAAACGCCTCCTGCACCAGATCATCGGCATCGGCACTGTTACCGGTCAGGCGGAAGGCGAGCCCGCGCAATTTATCGGCATGGCGCGATACCAGCAGCGCAAACGCGCGCTCCTCGCCACGCGTTGTGGCGGCGAGGAGATCATCGTCGCTCTGGTCGCTCTCAGCCATGGGCAGGTAGGATAAGCGCATGCTCGTCCCGCCGTCAGCCCTTATCCGCGCAAAGCCGGGGCCATGCGCCGCGCCACGTTGAAATATTGTTCAACGTCCTTGCGCGTCACTTTGCCATCACCGGCGCGGTTGATGTAGGTGAAGACATCCATGTAGGCCTCGACAAATTCGGCTTTTGTCACCTGTCCGTCAGCCGGCTTGCCGAAGCTTTCCATGAAGCGGGCGATGAAGCGGTCGATCATCACCTCGCGGTCGCGCCCACCGTGGCCGAAGCGGGGGAAGTCGCCGGCCCCGCGTGCCTTTATGTCCGCTGCCGTGATGACGCCTTTCCTGGTGTGGTCGATGCGATCAAAACGGTTCTCGATCATGCTTTTGAATTCGGCAGTCTCGATCACCCCGTCATAATTGCGGTCGAGGCGGTCAAAAATGCCGTCGATGAGGCGCTGGGGGTTCATGAGGGCGCCGCCATGCCGCCCGCCGAAGTCCGGCCCCGTATCGCCAGCGCCTTGCGCCGCGCCGTGTGGTGGACCGCCATGGCCACGGTTTTGTGCCACCGCCATGCCGGCCAGGGTAGCCATCGTCAGAAAAACTGCTCCACCAAGAGCAACCAGCATATGTGACCTTGCCATCATCATCTCCTGTTTCGGCCAGTTGCAGTAAGTGCGCTGCAGCCGTACAGGGAGTAAACGTGCCAGCCTGCTGCATCCGACGCGGGTGGCCGTTGAGGAGCGCACATTCATGAGTTGCTGGATGATCACGGGCGCCGGTCGCGGCATCGGTCTTGGCATCGCCAAGAAGATTCTCGGGCGAGGTGATGACGTCATCGCGCTTGTGCGTGATCCTTTGAAATGCGACGCGTTGCGGGCGATCGAGGGCGCACGTACACGCCTCAAGCTGCTGGCGGCCGATGTCGCGGACGCGGCTTCACTTAGTGCTGCCCGCGCTGCGCTCAGTCAGGAGCGGATCGATGTTCTGGTCAATAATGCCGGTATCTATCGTGATCGTGGGCGTGGCATTCTGACGGCTGACCTGGATGCCTTTGCCGAAACCATGATGGTCAATACGGTCGCGCCGCTGCGTGTTTTGCAGAATTTCGCACCGCTGATGGGCAAAGGCGGGCAAGTTTCCAAGGTGGCGACGATTTCATCGGCCATGGGGTCGTTTCAACGGGGTGATGGACAATTCTCCTACCGCGCGTCCAAAGCCGGTATCAACAAAGCCATCCAATCGGTAGCAGCCGAGCTGCTGCAGGAGAACATCATCGCGTTTGTCATGCACCCGGGCTGGGTGCGCACCGACATGGGCGGGGCAGGCGCTGATATCAGTGTGGAACAATCCGCAACCGGGATCATTCGGACGATCGACAGCGCCGGGTGCGAGGCTGCCGGAACGTTCCTCAATTATGATGGAACAACGATCCCGTGGTGAGGCCGGATTAAAGTTCATCGCCAATGGCAGGGGCGGGTATCGATTGTCCACAGGTTAACGGAATATGAACAAGACCTTCACATAAGCGTCGCGATGAGCTATAGTGCACTGGCTGAAGGGGACGAATATCAAACGCAGGGAGAGCAATCCATGACAGCATTGAGCCGTATCAATGTGCTGGTGGTGTGTGCCGCTTTCGTGTTCGTCGGCGCCATCGTGATCGGTGCTTTCTGAATTTCACTGATCGTCGTCAGAAATTTTAATTGGCAGGCAAAGGAGGTCGGTTATCCGGCCTTTTTTGTTTAATTTTGTAGAAATCAGACGGTAAAACAATATGTAAGCTGATGTCCGCTCATCGAAATACATGAGCGTAATCAGCCACATTTACCAACAATTAGGCGTGATCGGCGACAAGAATTGTCCGATCACCAAGGTTGTTGCGCATGTTCAAACGTTTCCTGTCGAAAAGGCAACTGGCAGAGTCACCGCTGCGTCCAGACCCCGCCCCGTCGCCGATCCTGCCGGGAAATGTGCACGAAACGGACATCCTGGGCGAAGTTGTCGAGCTTCTCGAAAGTGATCTCAGGAGGGCTGCCGGCCGGATGGATGCGGCTGGGTCCGACATGCGCGCGCGCATCGGCGACAGCGCCAGCGTGATCGAGGGGATTGGTCGCGATACGCAGGCGCTTGCCGCAACAACGGTCGATGCGCTGGAGCGTACGCAGAAACTACGTCTGGCATTCACCGATCTCACGCAATCGAGCCAGCAGATCGAACATCAGGCGGGTCTGTCTGCGGCGCTCGCTGAAAGTGCGCAGTCGATCGCCGGCGAGGCAGCGGTATCGGTCGATGAATTGTCGAAGGCCATCGAGCAAATCGAGCGTGTGGTCTCGGTGATTTCGGACATCGCCGGGCAAACCAATTTGCTGGCGCTCAACGCCACCATCGAGGCGGCGCGGGCGGGGGCTGCCGGCAAGGGGTTTGCGGTGGTGGCCTCTGAAGTGAAGGCGCTTTCGGTTGAAACACGGACCGCAACCGGTGAAATTGCCGCGACGATTGCCCGCCTCAAGGCAACGGCCTCAACCAACATCAACGCTGTCAATCGCATCATCAAGAGCATCGACGAGATCAAGCCGTCCTTTGCGCTTGTGAAATCTGCCGTTGATCAGCAGATCGAAGCGGCATCCGATATGGGGCGCAGCGTGGATGATACGGCGCACTTTGCGGAAGGTGTGGCCGCGCGCGCGCAGGAGATGACGAGAGCGAGCGGTCAGGCGGCGGCGGCGACGGCGGCGGTGAACCAGACGTCGGCTGCGATGGATCATTCGGTCAAGGACGTGATGCAGCGCCTGATGATGGTGCTGCGCCAGACGCCGCAATGCGACCGGCGCGTTCATGACCGCCTGCCGGTGAGCCTGAAGGGTTTGATGCGGTCTGGCGGCGCGGAGCAGCCGATCGAGACGATCGATCTGTCACGCGGCGGATGCCTGATCGCCGGCGGAACGATCACAGCCGGTGTTGGCAGTCGCGTTGATATGCAGCTTGAGCGTCTGGGGCTGGTGCAGGGTGAAATTGTCGCAAAAAGCCCACTGGGCCTGCATGTTCGCTTTATCGCCGACAAGGACAAACCGCTGGAGGCCGTTCAATCTGTTCTGACCACGCTTGAGCAGGAATACAGCGTCTATGTGGAGCGGGCCAAAAAAGGCGCTGCCGACATCAGCGCCGTGATGACCAAGGCGGTTCGGGATGGCGTGCTGTCGCTTGCCACGCTGTTTGACACCGATTATCGGCCGATCGCCGGCACCAATCCGCAGCAATATAAAAACCGCGCAGTTGACGTTCTTGACGACATTCTGCCGCCCGTGCAGGAGCCTCTTTTGGCGCTTGACCCCAGCATGGTGTTTTGTGCTGCGGTTGATCTCAATGCCTACCTGCCGGTTCACAACACGAAATATTCCCACCCCCAGCGCGGTGATGACGTGGTGTGGAATACGGCCAATTGCCGCAATCGCCGCCTGTTTGATGATCGTGCCGGTCTGATGGCAGCGCGCAACACGCGACCCTCGCTGATCCAGGTCTACCGGCGCGATCTGGGAGGCGGGCAGTTCGTGATGATGAAAGAAGTTGATTCCCCCATCACCGTCGAAGGGCGTCATTGGGGCGGCTTTCGCACCAGCTACAAATTGTGATCACCTATTCGGCGGCGGCCGTCGCCCGGTAATCTGCCGGATCGTAGGCAAGCAGGGGTGCCAGCCAGCGCTCGGCAACGTCGACAGTCCAGCCCTTGCGTCGGGCGTAATCCTCGACCTGGTCGCGCTCGATCTTGCCCACGCCGAAATAGGCGCTGTCGGGGTGCGAGATATATAGGCCGGATACTGCGGCGCCAGGCCACATGGCGAAGCTCTCGGTGAGGCGCACGCCAATCTCTTTCTCGGCGTCCAGCAGGCGAAACAACGTGTCCTTCTCGGTGTGATCGGGCTGCGCCGGGTAACCGGGAGCCGGGCGGATGCCCTGATATTTTTCACCGATGAGGTCGACCGGATTCAATGATTCCTGCGGCGCGTACGCCCAGAATTCCTGGCGCACACGCTCATGCAAGCGCTCAGCGAACGCTTCCGCCAGGCGGTCGGCCAGCGCTTTTGACAAGATGGCGTTGTAATCGTCATTTGCGCCTTCGAAGCGCTGGGCGATGTCATCCTCGCCGATACCGGTCGTCACCACAAAGCCGCCGATATAGTCAGGTTTGCCGCTGTCGACAGGAGCAAAGTAATCGGCAATCGAGAAATTGGGCCGCTCGGAGCGGCGCGACATCTGCTGGCGCAAGCCATGGAAGGTTGCGATCGTCTGGCGGCGTGTCTCATCGGCATAAACGACGACATCGTCACCGACGCGATTGGCGGGCCAGAAGCCGATGGTGGCGGCAGCCTCAAGCCAGTTGTCATCCACCATCCGCTTCAGCATCGCCTGCGCATCGTCGAAAAGTGCGCGAGCCGCCTCGCCCTGCGCCGGATCATGGAGGATCGCTGGATAAGCGCCCTTCAGTTCCCAGGCCATGAAGAAGGGCGTCCAGTCGATATAGGGCACAAGCTCGGCCAGCGGATAGCGCACGAAGGTTTTCGTTCCAAGAAGCGCGGGGCGGGGCGGGGTATAGCCCTGCCAGTCGAGCCTGGGGGCGTTGGCGCGCGCGTCGGCGATCTTCATCCGCTCCTTGTCGCGCTGGCCGCGCGCATGGATGGTCTGGATCTGGGCGTATTCGCGCCGCACATCGTCGATATAGGCGATCTTGTTGTCGTCCGATAGAAGCGAGGAGACAACGCCAACCGCGCGGCTGGCATCGGTCACATACACTGTCTGGCCGCTTGCGTAATTCGGGTGGATCTTTACCGCAGTGTGGACACGCGAGGTGGTGGCGCCGCCAATCAGCAGCGGGATATCAAAGCCGCGCCGCTCCATCTCGGCGGCAACATGGCACATCTCGTCCAGCGAGGGCGTGATGAGGCCGGACAGGCCGATGATATCGACCTGCTCTTTTTCAGCGGCTTCCAGAATGCGGTCGGCTGAAACCATGACGCCAAGATCGATGACCTTGTAATTATTGCACTGGAGAACGACGCCGACGATGTTCTTGCCGATATCGTGCACATCGCCCTTGACGGTGGCCATGAGAATGGTGCCGGCAGCCTTGCGCTCGGCCAGGCCCTGCTCCAGCCGTTCCTTCTCCATGAAAGGTTGCAGATAGGCGACGGCCTGTTTCATCACGCGGGCTGATTTCACCACCTGCGGCAGGAACATTTTTCCCGCGCCGAAGAGATCGCCGACGACGTTCATGCCGTTCATCAACGGTCCTTCGATGACGTCGAGCGGGCGGGGAAGAGCGGCGCGTGCCTCTTCCACGTCGGCCTCGATGAAATCATTGATGCCAGCGACCAATGCATGACTGATACGATCCGAGATCGGCAGGGTGCGCCAGGTGAGGTCGCGCCGGTCCTGACGCTCGCCACCCTCGCCCTTGAAGGTGGGCGCGGCATCAAGCAGACGCTCGGTGGCGTCAGCGCGGCGGTTGAGCACCACATCCTCGCACAGCTCGCGCAATTCTACCGGCAGATTTTCATAAATCGCCAACTGGCCAGCATTGACGATGCCCATATCCATGCCGGCCTGGATGGCATGATAGAGGAAGACCGAATGCATCGCCTCGCGCACCGGCTCATTGCCACGGAAGGCAAAGGACAGGTTCGACACGCCGCCCGAGATATGAACACCCGGCAGGTTTTGGCGCAGATGGCGCGTTGCATCGAGGAAGTCGACACCGTAATTCGCATGCTCGTCGATGCCGGTCGCGACCGCGAAGATATTGGGATCGAAGATGATGTCCTCGGCCGGGAAGCCTACCTGCTCGGTCAGGATCTTGTAGGCACGGGTACAGATCTCGATCTTGCGGGCGGCCGTGTCGGCCTGTCCCTGCTCGTCGAAGGCCATGACGACGACGGCGGCCCCATATCCACGCACCTTGCGGGCGGCAGCAATAAAGGCGTCTTCGCCCTCTTTCATCGAGATCGAGTTGACGATTGCCTTGCCCTGCACGCATTTGAGGCCAGCCTCGATGACCGACCATTTGGATGAGTCGATCATGAACGGAACCTTGGCGATGTCGGGTTCAGCAGCGCACAGATTGAGGAAGGTCACCATCGCCTTCTCGCTGTCGAGCAGGCCTTCATCCATGTTGATGTCGATGATGGTGGCGCCGGCATCGATCTGCTGGCGCGCCACCTCAAGGGCAGCGGCGTAATCGCCGTCCTTCACCAGCTTGCGGAAGCGTGCCGAGCCGGTGACGTTGGTGCGCTCGCCGACATTCACGAAAGGAATCTCTGGCGTCAATGTGAACGGCTCAAGGCCTGACAGCCGCAGCCGCGGCGCAATGTCGGGTATGGTGCGCGGGCGATGGTTTTTAACCGCTGCCGCGATGGCGCCGATATGGTCGGGCGTGGTGCCGCAGCAACCCCCGACAATATTGACCAGTCCTGCGCCGGCGAACTCGCCGACCAGTTCGGCGGTTGCTTCGGGGCTTTCATCATATTCGCCGAACTCATTGGGCAGGCCGGCGTTGGGGTAAGCGCATACCAGCGTATCAGCGACGCGCGAGATATCGGCCAGGTGCTGGCGCATCTCCCTGGCGCCAAGGGCGCAATTGAGGCCAACCGACAACGGCTCGGCATGGCGCACAGCGTGCCAGAACGCTTCCGTCGTCTGGCCGGACAGTGTGCGCCCCGACAAGTCCGTTATGGTGCCTGAAATCATCACCGGCAAGTCCGTACCGCGCTCGGCATTGGCGTCAGCGCAGGCGGCAATCGCTGCCTTGGCGTTCAGCGTGTCGAAGATGGTTTCAATCAGCAAGGTATCGGCGCCGCCATCGATGAGGCCGAGGGCTGCTTCGTGGTAGGCTGCACGCAGATCATCGAAGGTGACCGCCCGGTAGCCCGGATCGTTGACGTCGGGCGAGATCGAGGCGGTGCGATTGGTGGGCCCCAGAGCGCCGGCGACAAAGCGCGGGCGGCCATCCTCCCTCGCCACCTCATCTGCCGCCGCGCGCGCCAGTTTTGCACCCTCATGGTTCAGCTCATAGGCCAGCGCCTCCATGCCGTAATCGGCCTGGGCGATGGTGGTTGAGGAGAAGGTGTTCGTCTCGACGATGTCAGCGCCGGCGCGCAGATATTCCACGTGAATATGGCGGATGGCCTGAGGGCGGGTGATGTTGAGGAGATCGTTATTGCCCTTGAGATCACGGTTCCAGCCAGCGAAACGCCCGCCGCGAAAATCCTCTTCGCTCAGGCGCAGGCGCTGGATCATCGTGCCCATCGCGCCATCGAGAACCAGAATACGGTCGCGGGCGGCAGCGCGCAGTGTGTCGGCGGGGGCGGGAGTGGATTTAGGCATCATTCACTCGATCTAAGGGAAGAGAAAATCAGGTCAGGCGGCCTTCTGCAGATGCTGCGGGCGCAGCCCCAGCAGATGGCAGATGGCGTAGACAAGGTTGGCGCGGTTCATGGTGTAGAAATGGAACTCACTGACGCCCCGGGCGCGCAGATCCTCCACCTGTTCAGCACATACAGCCGCAGCAACGAGAGCCCGCGTCTGCTGGTCGCCATCAAGCCCCTCGAAGCGGCGCGCCAGCTTTTCAGGAACGCTTGAGCCGCAGCGCTTGGCAAAATTGGCAACCTGCGCAAAATTCTGTACCGGCAGAATGCCCGGAACGATCGGGATGTCGATGCCGGCCTTGCGCACCCGCTCGACATATTGAAAATACAAATCGTTTTCAAAGAAGAACTGGGTGATGGCGCGGGTGGCGCCGGCGTCGCGCTTGGCCTTCAGGAGCGCAATCTCGGTGTCCCAGTCGGGGCTGTCGGGATGGCGTTCAGGGTAGGCTGACACCGATACCTCGAAGCCGCCGCGTCGGGTGATTGCCTCGACCAGATCATGAGTATAGGCGTAACCACCGGGATGCGGCTCATATGTGGCGCCGGGGCCGGCAAGCGCATCGCCGCGCAAGGCAACGATGTGGCGCACGCCAGCGCTCCAGTATTCCTCGACAATGGCATCGATGTCGGCGCGGGTGGCGGCAACGCAGGTGAGATGGGCTGCCGGCTGCAGGGCGGTCTCGGCGACAAGACGGGCGACGGTCGCGTGCGTCCGCTCGCGCGTCGTGCCGCCTGCGCCATAGGTAACGGAGACAAAACGCGGCGCCAGCGGCGCCAGGCGCTCAACCGATTCCCACAATGTCCGCTCCATGTCGTCATTCCTGGGCGGAAAAAATTCGAAAGAAACAGACAGGGGCGTGCTCATGCAGCTACTCCTAATTTACGGCCATTACGGGCGATTTTTTTTTCAGTGCGCGCCAACCACAAAGTGACAATCAGTTCGCCCGCTCCATCGCCACGCGTGGGCAATTCAAGGGTCTCAAGCGCGTGGATGCCGATTTCCGCCAGCCATTGCGCCATCTGTTCGGTTGAAAAACCGAGGCGCCGATGAGCGTGGTCCGCCCGCAGGAATTCCAGCTCATGGGGCGCAAAATCGACGATCAGGAGGCGCCCGCCTGGCGCCAGTACGCGGGCGGCCTCGGCAATGGCACGTCCGGGCTCTTCGAGATAATGCAGCACCTGATGAATGGTGACGACGTCAAACGTGTCGCGATCAAAGGGGAGCGCATAGACATCGCCCGGCCGCAATTGCACATGGAGATGGCCCGCCTGCTCCAGGTTGGCTCGGGCCACCGCCAGCATGTCGAACGACAGATCAACGCCCACCGCATGCTGCGTTTGCGGCGCCAGCAATTCCAGCAACCTGCCGGTGCCGGTGCCGATATCAAGATGCGAGCCGATCTTGTCAGGGCCCAGCGTCGTGCGGATCGCTGTCTCGACCTCGCCATCGGCAATGTGCAATTGGCGGATGCGATCCCAGTCAGCAGCGACCGAGCGGAAATAATTGTGGGCTGCATGATCACGGGCGGCGCGGACATCAGCCAGGCGCGCACGATCGCGCTCGACCTGGGCATCATCGGGTGACAGCAGGGCCAGGATCGATGATCCAAGCCTGGCTGTACGTCCCTGACGGGCCAGTGCATAGAACACATAAGTGCCTTCGCGGTAGCGCTCCACGAGTTCAGCTTCGTGCAGTAATTTGAGATGGCGCGAGATACGCGGCTGGCTCTGGCCAAGGATTTCGGTGAGGTCGCTCACCGTCAGATCGCCCGCCCCCAGAAGCGCCAGAATACGCAAGCGGGTCTCTTCCCCGGCAGCACGCAGGCCAGCGAGAAGGACGTCGGAAGCGACAGTGGTCAGGTTGGTCATGGCTCGACTTTCAAAGTATAAGAATATCTTTATATCTTTTTTTGGCCTCTCGCAAGATCAATCCACCTGATCGTGTTGAGCGGCACTGAATGCGTGATTTTTCATTATTTCGCGGCGATCCGCCGGAGAGTTGAGTGAATCAGGGCCGGATGCGGATTCTCACCGCGCAGGATCAGCGTGATTGGCTGCTTTGACCGATCATAACGGGCGTGGCGTGACCGGTTCGCTCATGTCGGTTGCCTCGTCATCGTGCTCTTCCAGCCGCCGCTGGCAGCCCCAGCCGGTGAGGACCTCATCGATGGCTTCGCGCACGAAAAACCGGGCAGCATCTCGCTCATAGCCATCAGCCAGCAGGGCATCGTATTCGCTGTGGACGTGGCGGATATAGGCGATGATCGAGAGCCAGGCGGCAATCTGCGGTGGCAGAGTTTTCATCCGCGCACTGGTTGCTGCCTCAAGGATCGGTCCAAAATCGGCCAGCGGCGCGCGCGGGATGAGGAGACGCATCGCCTTCAGGATAGCGTCCTGGCGTTTGGTGCCGCGCATTGCGTGCTCCTTTTGCTGACATAGCAACTTGATGTGAGAGCAAGCGTCAACTGATTCTTAACCGGGCCGACGGCAATTTAGCGGCATGAAACGGTATGTGTCCCGAGTTGCCGTTCTGCTGCTTCTGGTCGTCGCGTCGTGTGGACGCTCGCCGCTGGAGCAGCGTGCGCAATGGCGTGGCAAGGCAGAGGAAGCCTGTCTGCGGGCTGGGCTGGTGCGCCCGTCCGCTCACATCCGCGCTTTGCCGCCGATCAATCCAGGCGGTTTGTGCGGGGCGGATCATCCTTTTTCAGTCGAGGAGTTCGCGCGCGCCTCCGCCCGCCTCGACAAGGCTGTGCCATTGAACTGCCAGATGATCGCTGCGACCGATTACTGGCTCGAAAACGTTGTCCAGCCGGCAGCACTCGCCAGTTTCGGGCAGAGGGTGCGGGAAGTTAAAACCTACGGCACCTATTCCTGCCGTCGCATTCTCAACCGCTCGCACGGGGCGCTGTCGGAACATGCCTTCGTCAACGCGATCGATGTCGCAGGCTTCGTCCTCGAGGACGGACGCAAGGTGATGGTCGGCAAACCCGATCAGGCTGTTCCCTCGCCCTGGCGCCTGCCGGACCAGAAAGCGCTCGGCGTCAGTCTTGACGGGGGCGGGCTTGACCTGTTGCAGATCGGGCCGGGCATCGACGGAGCGCCGCCCTTCGACATCAATTTTGGTGGTGATGCCAAACCGTTCTGGCGCTCGGTGCGCGATGGTGCCTGCAACACGTTCTCGACCGTCCTGGGGCCGGGCACGCAGGATGGTCAGCACGAAGATCATCTGCATCTTGACCTGGCGCGCCATGGCCGCAATGGCACACGCCGCGTCTGCCGCTGATCGACGCGGGTAACCACCTTCCTCTAAGATGTCTCATGCCCCTAAGATGGCCCATGGCAAAGACGCAGGCGACCAACTCTGTGCTGATCGAGGACCGCCCGAGCCCCAATTTCAATCAGCGCCGGGCGCCGGTTGATATTCTGCTTCTCCATTATACCGGTATGGCAGACTGCGAGGCGGCGATTGAGCGGCTCTGCGATCCGGCAAGCGAGGTATCCAGTCACTATGTTGTGAACGAGAGCGGCAAGGTTCTGCGTCTGGTGGGCGAGGATGAGCGTGCCTGGCATGCCGGGCAGGGGCAATGGCAGGGGCGGGGCGATATCAATTCGCGCTCGATTGGCATCGAGATCTGTAATGGTGGTCATGAGTTCGGCCTGCCTGCTTTCCCGGCCAAACAGATCGCAGCCGTGATCGCATTATGTGGGGGCATTCTCGAGCGATGGGCGATTGCGCCGCACAATGTGCTTGCCCATTCCGATACGGCGCCTCGTCGCAAGAGCGATCCGGGGGAGCGCTTTCCATGGGAACGATTGGCAGCGGCCGGTATCGGTCATTGGGTCAGGCCGTCGCGGTCAAGAACAGGACCGACGCTCGTGCCGGGCGCGCGCGGCCCCGATGTCGGGGAGTTGCAAACCCGCCTTGCCGATTATGGCTATGAGCTGGCTGTCACGGGCGTTTACGACGAGGCGACAGAAAAGGTCGTCACAGCGTTCCAGCGTCACTTTCTGCCAAAAAACTGCTCCGGAATGACTGATTCGGCAACAAGACGGACGCTGGAGCGTCTGCTGGCGGCGCGGTCCTGAGCAATTGACACCGAGCAGCGCGGCGCCCATGTGTCGCCTGCCAGTTGGCCGGACGGTCGCGGCGCGTCAGCGTCGAGGAAAGTCCGGGCTCCAGACAGACACGGTGCCGGATAACGTCCGGCGGGGGCGACCCCAGGGAAAGTGCCACAGAAAGCAAACCGCCCCGGCACGCCGGGGTAAGGGTGAAAGGGTGCGGCAAGAGCGCACCGCGACGCCGGTAACGGCGTCGGCACGGCAAACCCCACCGGGAGCAAAACCGAATAGGGATGGCACGGCGAAAGCCAGCGGTGTCTTGCCCGCCGCCATCCGGGTTGGTTGCTTGAGGCGCCCAGCAATGGGCGTCCCAGAGGAATGGCCGTCACGCGGGGGTAACACCGCGCGCTACAGAACCCGGCTTACAGGCTGACTGGCGTCGGCAACGACCCCTGATCGCCACAGCGATCAGGGGTCTCCAGCGCCCCGCCGCTAACAGTTTCTTAAAGCTAAGAAGGGATGAATGACGGTGTAGCGCGTGAAGCGCTCGCCAGGATGGCGTTATGAAGTGGTGGGTAAAGCTTGCGTGTCATCAATGACGCAGACGACCGGCTATCAGGAGGTGGCGGTCTGGCTGGGGTGTGTCGAGGACGCGCCGCGATGATGGCTGCGGCACACGTTCCCGTGATGCTGTCGCAGGTCATGGCCGCGCTTGCCGTTGTGCCGGGCAATGTCATCGTCGATGGGACGTTCGGGGCGGGTGGCTATACGCAGGCCCTGCTCGCAGCCGGTGCGACCGTCATCGCCTTTGACCGTGATCCTGCGGCGATTGCAGCCGGGCAGCGCCGGTTTACCGGCCAAGATCGCCTCACGCTTATCCAATCCCCCTTCGGTGCGCTGGCTGAGTGCCTTGCCGAGCGCCAGCTTGTGCCAGTTGATGGTGTCGTTTTCGATCTCGGCGTCTCCTCCATGCAGCTTGACGACGGGGCGCGCGGCTTTTCCTTCCGTCATGATGGTCCGCTCGACATGCGTATGAGCGGCGAGGGGCCGAGCGCGGCTGATCTGGTGAATGGTTGCGATGAAGCGGTGCTGGCCGATATCCTCTACCGTTTCGGTGAGGAAAAGCGTTCGCGGGCAGTTGCGCGGATGATCGTCGCGCGCCGGCAGATCTCGCCTTTTGAGCGGACGCTCGATCTTGCCGAGGCGATTGCGCGCGTGGTCGCGATCCCGGGGCAAGAGCGCATTCATCCGGCGACGCGCAGTTTTCAGGCCTTGCGGATTGCGGTCAACGGCGAACTCGATCAGCTCGCGGCGGGATTATCAGGGGCTGAAGCCGTGCTGAAGCCGCATGGACGGCTGGCGGTTGTGACGTTCCATTCGCTGGAGGACCGTATCGTCAAACGCTTCCTCAACGAGCGGGCGCAGGCGGCTAATCCGTCGCGCCACCTTCCCGATGTCGCGGCAAAAGTACCAAGCTTCATCTTGACGCGACCGGGTCTCGAAACGCCGCATCCGGCGGAGACAATGGAAAATCCGAGGGCGCGCTCGGCCAAATTACGCTCGGCCATCCGCAGCGATCATCGCGCCTGGCCCCTGGAGCGCGCAGCGCTTGGGCTATGGACGCCGGAGTTCGGTGCGGGACGAGGAAGGAGGCAAAGTTGATCCGTTTCATCGCCATCTTTGCCATCGCTTGCCTTGTGGGTCTTGCGGCTTTTGTTTACCGCGTCAAATACGACTCGATCGCGCTCAATCGTGAAGCCCAGCGGCTGGAGAAGGACATCGCGATCGAGCGCGATGCCATCGCCGCGCTTCGTGCGCAATTCAGTGCGCTGTCGAAGCCCTCGCGCCTGCAGGGGCTGGCCGAGCGCCATCTCAAGCACCTGAAGCCATTCTCGGTATCGCAGCTCACGACAACAAGCGAAATTCCCGACCGCCTGCCCGATCTTGGTGCCTTTATCGACAAGCTGCCGCTCAACGCTGGCCTGCCGGTTGCAGATACCGAGCTTGGTTCGCCCACCGGGTCGGAGCGCAAGCCTTTCCGCCCGCCTGTCCCTGCCAAAAGACCCCTGAAACCTGCCCAGTAGTTTCCGCCCTGTTTACTGCCAGCGTTAAGTGATCATCATGAATAGCGTGTCAGATAGTGGTGCAGGCGTTATCTCGCCCCGTATCAAGCAGTTGGCTCTCCAGGGGGCGCGCAAGAAGCGCCTAGACAAGGGGCGCATCCGCCTCGTTGTGGTCATGACCGTGTTTTTTGCGGTTTTCACCAGCATCACAGGCCGCCTCGTTTATATGGCGGTCACCGGTAAGCCACGCGCCATCGTCGCGCGCAGCGCGGACGATCTGCCAGCGATGTCGCGCCCCGATGTGGTTGACCGCAACGGCGTCATTCTGGCCACAGATGTCAGGAAGCCTTCGCTTTTTGCCCAGCCAAACCGGATTATTGACGCCAATGAGGCAGCCGACCTGTTGGCGGACGCACTGCCTGATATCAGCACTTCGGAATTGCGCAGCAAGCTGGCGAGCGGCAAAGGGTTTATCTGGCTGAAACGCGGGATCAACGAGGCTGAGCAGCAGCGCGTTCACAGACTTGGAATTCCAGGTATCGGCTTTCGCGAAGAAAACCGGCGCGTCTACCCATCCGGACGCACGTTGTCTCATGTCATCGGCCATGTCGGTATCGAAAATATCGGCGCGGCCGGCCTGGAGAAATGGATCGATGCCGACCGCGGGCTGATTGCGCTTCGCGAGGCGGGACTTTCGGGCGAGCGTGATCGCGACAATTCAGCCGTTGAATTGTCCATCGACCTGCGAGCGCAGCACGCGCTGCGCGATGAACTGGCCGAGGCAATGAAGCTTTACGCGGCCGTCGGCGCGTCTGGCGTCATCCTTGATGTCACGACGGGTGAGATTGTCGCGCTGGCGTCCTTGCCCGATTACGACCCTAACGACCCCAAGGATTCAATCGACCTCAATGCACTCAACCGCATCACCACCGGCACCTATGAGCTTGGATCCATCTTCAAAGCCTTCACCGTTGCGATGGCGCTTGAATCAGGGCGCTTCACGATGGCAAGCCAGCTTGATGCCCGGGCGCCGCTCCAATTCGGATCACAGAGAATCGGTGATTTTCACGGCAAGGGGCGGGTGCTGACCCTGCCGGAAGTGTTTATCTATTCCTCCAATATCGGCTCGGCGAAAATGGCGCTGGCCCTGGGTGTCGATCATCATCGCGAATTTATGCAGAAGCTTGGATTTGCCGATCGTTTGCGTACTGAATTGCCGGAAAGCGCCAAGCCGCAATTTCGCCGGCGCCAGTGGAAGCCGGTTGAATCGGCCACCATCGCTTTCGGTCACGGCATCGCCGTGGCACCGCTTCAGGCGGCAGCCGCCACGGCTGCCCTGATGAATGGCGGCTATCTCGTGCGGCCGACCTTCCGCAAACGGAGTGCCGAGGAGGCAAGAGCGCTCGCTCCCCGCGTCCTCTCGCAGGCAACATCGGACGCCATGCGCCAACTCTTCCGGCTCAATGTCGAAAAAGGATCCGGCAAGCGGGCCGAGGTCGAGGGCTTTCTGGTCGGCGGCAAGACTGGTACGGCCGACAAGCCTGGTCCGCACGGTTATCAGAAGAACAAGCGCCTGAACTCGTTTCTTGCGGCGTTTCCCACCGACAAGCCGCGCTATGTGGTGCTCGTGACGCTCGATGAGCCGCAACGCACCCCCGGGGCCGGCGAGGCGACGGCTGGTCTCAACGCGGCGCCGACGGTTGGCAAGGTGATTTCTCGTGTAGCCCCTCTGCTGCAGGTGGCGCCGCGTATCGAGCGCCTGGCTGGCTCCCAGCCAGCCCTGGCGCTTCCGGCGGTGCGTTGACGCCGGCGCCGGTTTAGGCGACCTCTTGTGGCATGCGACTCAGCACGCTCATTGCCGGTTTGGCGACGTCCCGCAGCGGTGGCGGCGGCGATCCGGACATATCAGGTCTGACGGCAGACAGCCGATCGGTCAGTCACGGCTCACTGTTTGCCGCCCTGCCGGGTGGGCGCCATGACGGCGCAGCCTTTGCGCAGGAAGCGGTTTCGCGCGGCGCGGCTGCAATCCTGATCAGCGAACAGGGTCTGTCGGCCCTGGCGCCCCAGTCCGTGCCCGTTCTTGTCAGTCGACAGCCACGTCTGACGTTGTCGCAACTCGCAGCACGGCTCTATCCGCGCCAGCCAGCGATCATCGTTGCGATCACCGGTACCAGCGGCAAGACATCGGTTGCTTCTTTTGCGCGACAGATTTTCTCCACGCTTGGTTACCGCTCGGCGAGCCTCGGTACGCTGGGCGTGGTAGTCGGCGAGGAAGAACGCTATGGCTCGCTGACGACACCCGACCCGGTCGCCCTGCATCGCCAGCTCGATGAACTCGCCGGCGACAACGTCACCCATCTGGCGCTTGAAGCCTCGTCACATGGGCTTGATCAGTTTCGCCTTGACGGCGTCAGGCTCGCTGCCGGTGCCTTTACCAATCTGAGCCATGACCACCTCGACTATCATCGCACGTCAGAGGCTTATCTGGCCGCGAAATTGCGCCTCGTCAGCGAGGTGATGCCGGTCGCGGCGACGCTGGTTATCGATTGCAGCAGCGCGGCAGGAGTGGCCTTTGAAGCGGCCGCAGAGCGGCGCGGCATACGGGTTTTGAGCCTTGGTGCAACGGGGCGTGATATATGCGTCACCTCACGCGACAGACTGGCGCAAGGCCAGAGGCTGGCGATTACCGGACGCTATGGCGCGGCAGAGATATTACTACCTCTGGTTGGCGATTTTCAGGCGGCCAATGCGCTTGTGGCGGCTGGTCTGGCGATAGCGGTTGGCGAAGCGCCGGTGCGGGTATTTGCAGCCCTCGCTGCGCTGAAGGGCGTGAAAGGGCGGATCGAGCATGTGGGCAGTGTCAACGGCGCGGCGGTCTACGTTGACTACGCGCACAAGCCCGATGCGCTCGAGAATGTGCTCGATGCGTTGCGTCCTTACGCCGCCGGGCGGCTTGTGGTTGTCTTCGGCTGCGGCGGGGATCGTGATAGCGCCAAGCGAGCGGTCATGGGCGAGATCGCGGCGCGCAAGGCTGATATGGTGATCATCACCGATGATAATCCGCGCAGCGAAGATCCGGCGCTGATCCGCGCGGCGATTCTCAAGACCTGCCCGGGGGCGCTTGAAATTGGGCCGCGCGGCGAGGCGATCAGCCATGCGGTCGATTGTCTGCGCGCGGGGGATATTCTGGTGATTGCCGGCAAGGGGCACGAGACCGGTCAGATCGTCGGAGACCGCGTGTTGCCGTTTTCCGATCATGAGGCCGCGCGTGCGGCGATTTCCGTGCGCGGGGGGCAGGTATGAGCCGATTGTGGACAATGGACGAGATCGCGGCGGCGACCGGCGGGCGCCTGGCTGGTGGTCCGTTCGCGTCAGTCGGCGGCTTTTCCATTGATACCCGCAGCCTCAAACCAGGAGATGTTTTTGTGGCGCTGACGGGCGAGCGCAATGACGGGCATGCCTATGTCGAGGCAGCGCTTTCTGCGGGCGCGGTGGCAGCGATCATCGCTGAAGACAAGCTCCCGGGCCTGGCGATGGCGGGGCGCTACCTCATCGTTGATGAGCCGCTGGCAGCACTCTATCGGCTGGCGGCAGCGTCCCGTGCCCGTTCAGCGGCACGGATCGCCGCGGTCACCGGCTCGGTCGGCAAGACCGGGACCAAGGAGGCGCTGCGCTCGGTGCTGGCGCCGTCGGGGCCGACCCATGCGGCACTTGCTTCCTTCAACAATCACATCGGCGTACCGTTGACGCTGTCATCGATGCCGGCGACCAGCACCTATGGCGTTTTCGAGATTGGTATGAACCATGCCGGCGAGATCACGCCGCTGACGCAGCTGGTCCGCCCGCATGTCGCCATCGTCACGACGGTGGAGGCGGCGCATCTTGAGTATTTTTCCAGTGTGGAGGAGATCGCCGAGGCGAAGGCCGAAATCTTCGCAGGGCTGGAGCCAGGCGGTGCAGCGCTCATCAATCGCGACAATGCGTTTCATGATGTGCTGGCGCAGCGGGCGTCCGCGCGAGGCGCGCGTGTTATCCTGTTCGGCGAGCATCCTGCTGCCGATGTTCGCCTTGTGGACGTTCGGGACGGGGCGGATGGCTCGCTTGTCACGGCGTCTGTTCTGGGAACGCAGATGACCTACAGGATCGGCATGCCGGGGCGCCATGTAGTGCAGAATTCCCTTGCCGTGCTCGGCGCGGTTTCGGTGCTGGGCGGTGATCTCGCCTTGGCAGGGGTTGCTTATGCCAGGCTACGGGCGCCAAGGGGGCGCGGTGAGTGTCTGACTTTTGCCCTGCCGCAAGGCGGCAGCTTCATGCTGATTGACGAAAGTTACAACGCCAACCCGGCGTCCATGGCGGCGGCTTTCGCTGTGCTTGGTGCATCGCGACCGGGGGCCGGGGGACGGCGGATCGCGATTCTGGGGGATATGCTGGAGCTCGGGGCGGCGGCAAAAGACTTGCATGAAGCCTTGGCCTCCCCGTTACTGGCAGCGCAGGTTGACCTTGTGTTCACCGCCGGCCCGCTGATGGAGGCGCTCCATCACCACCTGCCATCCGCCAACCGTGGTGGGCACGCGTCCAGCGCCGCAGACATCGAGGCGGCGGTCATCGCATTGCCACGCGCGGGCGACGTCATCATGGTCAAGGGCTCGAACGGATCGCGTGTCGCGGCCATTGTCGCGGCGTTCAAGACGCGCTACGCCCTCGCCGGGCAGGATAATGGCGCCGATAAGGCCTAAGGATATTTTCGAATGCTGACACTTCTGAGTGCCTATGGCGATCAATTCCAGCCTTTCAACCTGTTTCGCTACATTACGTTCCGGACCGTGGGGGCGACGGTCTCCTCTCTCGCTTTTGTATTTCTGTTCGGGCCGGCAATCATCCAGCTCCTGCGCCTCAAACAGGGCAAGGAGGGGCAACCGATCCGCAGCGATGGTCCAGCCAGCCATCTTGCAAAGCGCGGTACGCCGACGATGGGCGGATTGATGATCCTTTCCGGCGTCCTCGTCTCGACGTTTGCCTGGGCCAATCTCACCAATCGTTTTGTGTGGATCGTCATTTTCGTCGGCGTCGGTTTTGGGGCGATCGGGTTTTACGATGATTATCTCAAAGTCACGAAACGCAACGCCAAGGGTTTCGGCGGCAAGCCGCGACTGGCGCTTGAATTTCTCGTGGCGCTGATTGCCTGCCTCGTCCTCATCTGGACGGGGACGGCGGGCGTTGCCACCGCGCTTGCTTTCCCCTTTTTCAAAGAGCTGCTGATCGATCTTGGCTTGTTCTCGGCCCTGTTTGGCGCCTTCGTGATTGTTGGTGCCGGGAATGCGGTCAATCTTACCGACGGGCTCGACGGATTGGCCATCGTACCCGTCATTATCGCCGCCGGCAGCTTTGGCTTTATCGCCTACCTCTCCGGGAATTTCGTCTTTGCCGACTATCTGCAGGTTCACTGGACGCCAGGCACTGGCGAACTGGCGGTGGTCTGCGGGGCACTGATCGGCGCCGGGCTGGGCTTCCTGTGGTATAATGCGCCCCCCGCGCAGATATTCATGGGAGATACCGGCTCGCTGGCTCTGGGCGGCATGCTCGGCGTCATCTCGGTCGCGACCAAGCACGAGATCGTGCTGGGCATTATCGGCGGGCTGTTCGTGCTGGAAGCCGTGTCGGTGATCGTCCAGGTCATTTCCTTCAAGCTCACGGGAAAGCGTGTCTTCAAGATGGCGCCGATCCATCATCATTTCGAGCAGCTCGGCTGGTCCGAATCGCAGGTCGTCATGCGCTTCTGGATCATTTCCGTCATGCTGGCGCTGGCCGGCCTGTCGACGTTGAAACTGAGGTAGAGAGTTTGATCGCGCTCACCACCCGTCGCGGGCAAAGGCTGGCGATTGTCGGTCTCGGCGCCTCGGGCATGGCGGCAGCGCGGGCGCTTGATGCTGGCGGCGCGGATATTATCGGCTACGACGACAGCCCGGCGCGCATGGCCGAGGCGCAGGCCGCAGGACTTGCAACCGGCGATCTCAAAAATCTGTCATGGGCCGACCTTTCGGCGCTGGTGCTGGCACCAGGCATTCCACTCACCCATCCCAAACCGCATTGGAGCGTTGAGCGCGCGCGCGCGGCCGGCATCCCGGTCATCGGCGATCTCGATCTCTTCTTTGGCGAGCGGCAGGCGCATGTGCCGCCGGCGCCGGTCATTGCCATTACGGGCACGAATGGCAAGTCAACGACAACGGCACTTATCGGCCATGTCATCGGGCAGGCGGGCCGGCAGGTCGCGATCGGCGGCAATATCGGTACGCCGGTGCTGGCGCTTGAGCCTCTGACACCGGCCTGTCATTACGTGATCGAGTGCTCATCCTACCAGATCGACCTTACACCCGCGCTTTCGCCGCGGGTTGGCATTCACCTCAATCTGACGCCCGATCACATCGACCGCCACGGCAGCTTCGAGGGCTATGAGGCGGTGAAAGAGCGGCTGATCGCTGCGGTTGAACCCGAGGGGACGGCGATTGTCGGGGTTGACGACAATGCCTCCGCAGCCATTGCCGACAGGGCTGAGCAGCGCGGGCAGATTGTCGTTCGTCTGTCGATGAAACGACCGCTGGCCGACGGAATTTACCTCGACGGCACCCGGTTGATGCGGGCTCACGGCGGGGCGGGAACGGTTCTCGTCGATCTTGCCGGTATCGACACGTTACGCGGCGTGCATAATGCCCAGAACGCGGCGGCGGCGTTTGCAGCGGCGGCAAGCCTTGGCATCGACGACAAAAAAATCGTCGCAGCGCTCATGAGCTTTCCCGGCCTCGCGCACCGCATGCAGATTGTTGGCCGTCGCGGGAAAGTTATTTTTGTCAACGATTCCAAAGCAACGAATGCCGATGCGGCACGCCAGGCGCTGGCCAGCTATGATCATATCCACTGGATTGCGGGCGGGGTTGCGAAAGCGGGTGGCATCGCCGATTTAAAGACTCTGTTTGCCAAAATACGTCATGCTTATCTCATCGGCGATGCAGCTCCCTCATTTGCAGCAACGCTTGCCGGGCATGTGGCGACCAGCCTTTGCGGAACGCTTGAGGAAGCGTTGCGCCAGGCGGCAGCGGCAGCCCAGCAGGATGATGCGAGCGAACCGGTGGTGCTGCTGTCGCCTGCCTGCGCCTCCTTCGACCAGTTTGCCAATTTCGAGGTACGGGGGGAGGCGTTTACGGCACTGGTCGCAGCGCTGCCCTAAGGCGTGCGCCTGCTAGGGAGAGGCGGCATGGTATCGCGGGCAGAGAAGTCGGCGTTCAGCGAGTGGTGGTGGACGGTTGATCGTCTTCTGTTGCTGGCCTTTCTGGTGCTGATCGGCGGTGGGGTGGTGATGTCGTTTGCCGCCAGCCCCGGGGCTGCGGCACGAGAAGGATTGCCGGTCTATCACTTCATCGAGCGTCATCTCTTCTACGTCATACCGGCGGTGATCGTGCTCATCGCCACGTCTCTCCTGTCACCGCGCGATGCGCGCCGCGTTTGCCTCCTGCTGCTGGTCATTTCTGTGCTGGCGCTGTTCCTGACGCAGTTCATCGGCGTCGAGAACAAGGGGTCGCGGCGCTGGCTGCGGTTTGCCGGTTTCTCCATCCAGCCTTCGGAATTCGTCAAGCCGCCTTTCATTGTCGTCTGCGCCTGGCTGCTTGGTGAAGGGTTGAAGCGGCCTGACATGCCGGGAAATCTCTTCGCTTTCGGCCTCCTTGCCGTTGTGGTGACGCTGCTGGTGCGCCAGCCCGATGTTGGCCAGACGATGCTGGTCGTCGCGGTGTGGAGCCTGATGTTTTTCATAGCCTCCATGCCCTGGTTGTGGATGGTCCTGCTTGGTTCGGCCGGAGCCGGAGGACTGGTTGCGGCCTATCTGTTTATCGGTCATGTGCAAAAGCGCGTGAACAGTTTCTGGTTCGATGGCGAAAGCGGGTTACAGGTCATCAAGGCCAAGGAAAGCATCATTCGCGGCGGCTGGTTTGGTGTCGGACCGGGCGAAGGAACGATCAAACGATCCATCCCCGACAGCCATACCGATTTCATCTTTGCCGTAATAGGAGAAGAATACGGCATCATCGTCTGTCTTCTGCTGGTTGTGTTTATCGCCGCCATTGTCATGCGCGGATTCTGGCATGCCTTCCGCCAGAACGACCCGTTTCCACGTCTGGCGGTTGCCGGTCTCACCGCGCTTTATGGTGTGCAGTCGATGATCAATATTGCGGTCAATCTCAACATGATGCCGACCAAGGGCATGACGCTGCCCTTCATCTCCTTTGGCGGATCATCATTGATCGCAGTGGCGTTTTCGAGCGGGATATTGCTGGCGCTGAGCCGACAGCGGGCATCCGCGCTCAATTTTCATACGCAACGCCCGACGATGACTGCCGCCATGCCGGCGCCCGCGGGCGCTCAATGAGCGAGACGCCGCGGACGGTTCTGCTTGCCGCCGGCGGGACGGGTGGTCACCTCTTCCCGGCCGAGGCTCTGGCCGGGACGTTATCGCAGCGCGGCTGGCTGGTTGATCTGGCAACCGACGAGCGCGGTGATCGCTACGGCTTCCGCTTTCCAGCGCGCACCATCCACATCGTGCCCTCCGCGACGTTGCGTGCGCGCAACCCGCTGGCGGTTGCAGCGACGTTCCTGACACTGGCACGCGGCATCCTCAAAGCCCTTCTCGTGCTCAGGCGTATCAGACCGGCGGTGGTGGTCGGCTTTGGCGGATATCCAAGCTTTCCACCGCTCTTTGCAGCCTCGCTGCTTGGCATACCCGCCGTCCTGCATGAGCAGAATGCGGTGATGGGGCGGGCCAATCGTCGTCTGGCAGAGCGCGTGCAGGCGGTAGGCCTGTCATGGTCCAAGACGGTCTATGCCGATGGGGCGATTGCCGCAAAGGCGCGCCATGTTGGTGTGCCGGTGCGTGCGCTTGTCACGGAGGCGGCAAAGCATGCCTACCCCTCGCTCAACGACCCCTTCCGCCTGCTGGTCTTTGGCGGCAGCCAGGGTGCGCGTATCTTTGCTGACCTGATGCCGGCAGCGCTTGCTGCGCTGTCAGTGCAGACACGCCGGCGCCTGTCCTTGACCCAGCAGGCGCGCGAAGAAGACATCCCCCGTCTTCGTGCCGCTTTCGATGCAATCGGTGTCACCGTCGAGCTTGCTTCCTTTTTTCAGAATTTGCCGCAGCGCATCGGCGAAAGCCATCTCGTGATCGCACGATCGGGAGCCTCGACGGTTGCGGAGCTTGCGGTCATCGGCAGGCCGTCGATTCTGGTGCCGTTGCCGCATGCCATCGACAATGACCAGTTGCGCAATGCGCAGGCGTTGGCAGGTGTCGGCGGCGCAATTGTTCTCGAACAGGGTGGTTTGACGCCCGAACGCCTGGCGGAACATATTGAAAATGCCGTCAACGAGCCTAATCGCCTCAGCAAGATGGCGGAGGCGGCAAAAAGTATCGGAATTGCGGATGCCGTCGAGCGGCTTGCCGCGCTGGTGCAGGATATAGCGCAACCGGCGCGTATCGGCTAAGCGTCGTCAATGATGGATACCAACATGAAATTTCCGCGCGATATCGGGCCCATTCATTTTGTCGGTATCGGCGGCATCGGCATGTCCGGCATCGCCGAGGTGCTGGCCAATCTCGGCTACCGGGTGCAGGGTTCGGATGCCGCCGAGGGCTATACGATCAAGCGCTTGCGGGCGTTAGGCGTTGAGGTGCATATCGGTCATTCGCGCGATCATCTGAAAGAGGCGCAGGTGGTGGTGGTGTCGACCGCCATCAAGCGCGACAATCCCGAGCTTGCAGCCGCGCGCGAGCGCCGCATTCCAGTGGTGCGCCGCGCCGAGATGCTGGCTGAGCTGATGCGGCTCAAATCCTGCATTGCGATTGCCGGCACCCATGGCAAGACGACGACGACATCGATGGTCTCGACGCTGCTGGATGGCGGTGGCTTTGACCCGACGATTGTCAATGGCGGCATCATCAATGCGCTGGGGACCAATGCGCGCCTGGGTGCCGGGCGGTGGATGGTGGTGGAGGCGGATGAATCGGATGGCTCCTTCCTGAAATTGCCGGCCGATGTCGCCATCGTCACCAATATCGATCCCGAGCATCTTGATTATTACCGCGATTTCGATGCCATCAAGGCAGCTTTCCGCCAGTTCGTCGAGACCGTGCCGTTCTACGGCTTCTCGGTGATGTGCACCGATCATCCGGTGGTCCATGACATGGTCGGCCATATCGAGGATCGCCGCGTCATCACTTACGGCGAAAACCCGCAGGCCGATGTCAGGCTCGTTGATGTCGATCTCAGCGGCGGGCAGGTGAAGTTCGCGGTGCTCATCCGTAATCCGGCAGGCGGTATGGCGGAGCGGATCGACGGCCTCGTTTTGCCGATGCCGGGGCGCCATAACGCGCTCAACGCCACGGCGGCGATCGCCACCGCGCGCGAGCTTGGCATCGATCCGCCCACCATCCGCAAAGCGCTTGCGGGCTTTGGTGGCGTCAAGCGGCGCTTCACCAAAACGGGTGACTGGAACGGCGTTTCGATCTTCGACGATTACGGCCATCATCCAGTCGAGATTGCAGCTGTGCTGAAGGCTGCGCGTGAATCGACCAAAGGCCAGGTCATCGCCATCGTGCAGCCGCATCGCTTTACGCGGCTATCGGCGCTTTTCAATGATTTCTGTACGTGCTTCAACGATGCCGACAGCGTGATCGTGGCGGATGTCTATGCTGCCGGCGAGTTGCCGATCGAGGGCGCCAGCCGTGACGCGCTGGTGGCCGGCATCAAGGCGCGCGGACACCGCTCGGTGATGGCGCTCGAGGGGCCGCCACAGCTTGCCTCATTGGTGGGCGGAATTGCCAAGGAGGGTGATTACGTCATCTGTCTTGGTGCCGGATCAATCACCCAATGGGCCTATGCGCTGCCAGGTGAACTGGGCAAGCTTGGCGGCGCTGTCTGACGATGGGCGCCTTTGGTGACAGGCTGGCTCTGGAGCTAAGCTCAGCCATGCCCGGCCTGCGCGGCCGGCTGGTTGCCAACGCGGCGATGTCGGATCTCACCTGGTTTCGCGTCGGTGGACCGGCGGAAGTGCTGTTCAGCCCGGTGGATGAGGATGATCTGGCGCTTTTTCTGAGCCGCTGCTCCCTGGACGTGCCGCTCACCATCGTCGGCGTCGGTTCCAATCTGCTGGTGCGCGATGGCGGTATCGCCGGCGTGGTCATCCGGCTGGGCGGCAAGGCGTTTGGCTCGATCGATATTGCCCCTGACGGTGCCCTGTCGGCAGGCGCGGCAGCGCTCGACATGCGGGTGGCGAAAATGGCGGCCGAGGCCGGGCGTGGTGGCCTGGCCTTTTTTGCCGGTATTCCCGGCTCGGTCGGCGGCGCCCTTTCCATGAACGCAGGGGCGCATGGCGTTGAAACCGGCCAAGTCTTGATGAGGGCGCGGGGGCTTACCCGTTCCGGCGAGCTGCACGACCTGACGAGCCTTGAGATGAATTTCAGCTACCGCCGATCAGAGCCTGCAATTGACCTCATTTACACGTCGGCGGTGTTTGCCACGACCGCATCCACCATCGCCGGCGAGCGGGCAGCGATCAGCGAGATCGAGGCCGTGCGCGCCAGTACCCAGCCGGTCAAGACCCGCACCGGCGGCTCGACCTTCAAGAACCCGCCGGGATATTCCGCGTGGAAGCTGATCGATGAAGCGGGCTTGCGCGGCTTTCGTTCAGGTGGCGCACATATGTCGCAGCTGCACACCAATTTTGTCATTAACGATGAAGGCGCGACCGCCTTCGATATCGAGAGCCTGGGCGAGACGGTGCGGGCGCGCGTGTTTGCCCAGAGCGGTATAAAATTAGAATGGGAGATCAAGCGGATAGGGGAGTTCAGGGACGGTCAATCCTTAAAATAGTTAGATTTTTTTTAACCTATCAAGAAGTACCAATTTTTACGGAATCTGCATGTCTTTGTCCTAGCATTCGAGGATGTTGATCCGAATGTGCTAGGGAAAAAATGCGTAACGCGCTCAAACTATTTGTTTTTCTCGGCAGTTCCCCTTCTGTCGGCGCGTTCTTGCGTCAAAGGAGTGGAGCACTCGCCCCCGTGTTCGGGCTGGCGCTCGTCGTCATTGTCGGATTTGCGGGAGCGGCCATCGATTTTGGCCAGCAGCAATTGGCCAAGCAAAAGCTCTGGCAATCTGCTTCGCTGGCCTGTCAATACGCGCGACGCACATCGACGCTTGCCAATACGACGACCGGGCAGCAGGCGGTCAAATCCTTCTTCGATGCCAATCTGTCGCAGCAAAACGTTCCTGTAAACTCAATCGCTTCCAGTTTTAACTCGACCGTCAATGGGCCGGGGACGATGGCCGCCTCGTATGACGTGCCGACCTCCTTTCTTGGCCTGTTCTCCATTCCCTCGCTCAACGTGGCAGTAAGCCAGCAATGCTACGCAACGCCGCCATTGGTCGCCGGCACGGTTGTTTTGCAGGAGACGTTCGAGACGCCTCCGGCTGCGGATGCAGTGACACGAGAATGCGGACCCGGCTGTTTTCGATATGTGAGCAGCTATAACGGGTGGATGACGTCGGGTGGTACGGGTGAGCTTGAAATCAGCGATGGCTACAAGATTGCCCCGCCGGAAGGAACCCATGTCGGTGAATTGACGCCCGACTATAATGGCGCCATTTCGAAGAAGGTGTATCTGGCGCCGGGCACCTATGAGCTGCGCTATTTCTATGTTGGCGGACCTTATATCCCGGTGCCGACCTATTACGGTACGACCACGCTTGGGACGAATACATTCAATAACGACCCATTGCCGATCTGTTCTCATATGGCAGCCAATGTAAGCTGGGCAAGTGAGGATAAGAGTCGCATTGGAGTATATTTCAGCGCCGACGCTCCCAATTTTGCTGCTGATAATCTCACCGCTGCCAATAATCCGACGAGCAAGACCTGGCGGCCAGCCGATCTTGTAGATGTGTGCATCTATGCTAAATCATGGGTGGAGCGCAGCGCGACGATTACGGTAGCCGCGGCTGGCAATTACTGGGTGACCTTTGCTGCGCAGGGAGCTAATGCTGCCTATGAGGGCGGGCAGATCGACAATATTCGTCTTTGCTTTGTGGCTTGCAATGGAAATCGGCAATTATCGCCGATGGAAACACCAGCCCATGTGGTGTTCGCGGATGATTTCGAGCAGCCCTACACAACGGTATCGCCCTATTTCCAGACGACGATTGCCGCCAATGGCTGGACCACCACGCCCTATGATTCCGTCCAGATCTTTACCAATAGTGACGCTCCGCAGGGACGGCAATATCTCGAACTCGACACTGACATCAATTACAGTGGCACGTCGACAACCACACTGTCGCCCGGCCCGTCCAATCGGGCAATCTCGCGGCGATTTCTGTTCTCGGAAGGCACTTATCAACTCGCCTATTGGTATAAGCCACGCGTCCGGTTTGCGCTTACCGGCACCTTCTGCGGCTCGACCGCCGCAGCGGCGCAGTCAGGTTATCCAACCGGAACCGCAGCGGTAACCGCAACCACCTATTCGGCACCAACAGGGACCTATGATTATAACTCCAGCCAGATCGGGGTCTACCTCGACAGCGATCTGACAACGGCTGGCAGCACGCGCCCGACCAATCCGCTGGATGTCTGTATGTTTGCGAATGGCTGGGTGCAACGCTACATCACCTTCGTCATCTCGAAGCCGGGGTTCTACTGGTTCACGATGCGTGCAGAGGGCGTTGGCGAAGGCTATGGCGCGAACGTCGACGATGTGCGGATCTGCGCGGTCGCCTGTTCCGGCGGGCCGACTAATCAGACGAAGCTGGCAGTTCCGCAATAAGGTGTGAGCGCACTCGCCTTTACCAATGATTGACCCTGATGGCGCATACTTTTTCCGTTGGGCAGGGACAGGCGGGTGATGGTGTTGCGATTATTGCTACAGGGATTGTTAAATCGGGTGGCGTTTTTCGCTCGCTTCCGCGTGTTCGCAAGCGAGGCAGGCGGCACGTCGGCGGTCGAATTCGCACTTCTCGCCCTGCCGTTTTTCATGGTGCTGCTTGGCACCATGCAGGTCGGCCTCATCTACCTCACACAGGCGACGCTGCAGGGCGCCACGCTGAGTGCGGCCGATAATATATTGACAACCAACTTCACGCCGCCGCCAACGGTTTCGTCGATCCGTTCGGTGCTGTGCGCCAAAAGTGCCAACCTATATGCCTGCGATACGACGCTCAAGGTTGAACTCAATACGTTGAAGGAATTATCGACAGGAACAGTCGCCTTGAGCGACGGCACGATCGGCATCGGATCGAGTGGCGCCCCGCTTGTCCTGCGCACGCAGACGACGGCGACGGTCTTCACGCCCGGGCTTGGCAGTTTTGCAACCGTCTCGGCCAGCGCTGTCCTGAGGCGGCCATGAGATTGATCAGAGCGCTTGCACGCAGATTTACCCGGCAGGAACGCGGCAGTATTGCCGTCGAATTTGCGATCCTTGTGCCGGTTCTGATCCTGCTCATGGGCGCGACCTATGAATTGGCAGGCGGCATAGAAGCCAATTCCCAGCTCAACATCATGGTCGGTCAGGTTGCTCTTTCGTGGGGCGATTGCAGTGATTCGCCGGCTGGTGACTGCCAGGCGGAGATGAACCAGTACATTGCCGCCAGGACCAATATCGCACCCGCTCTCAATACGTCGCAACTCACGCTTAATCTGTGGCAGGTCAACAATTCATACGGGACTGTCAATGTCGTCTACGGCACGACGGCGATCACGGCGGCAGCAACGAACCTGGCGCTGGCGCAGATCCCCGAAGGGCAGAGCGGGGTTATCGCTATCGGCAGCTACAATTATCAGGCGCGGGCTTTCACCGTGGTGACCCAGCCCTTCATCGGATCGGGCATCGTCTTTAGCCAGCATGCGGTGGCGCGTAAAGGGTGATTCCTTTAGAGACGCTTTCGATGTGTTGTTAACGGTTCGTTTCCTCTCCTTCTGCAAGGATGCGTTAACGCTTGGCCGATCTCTACGGCGCAAGCGGTGCGCGGAGAGGTCGTCATGGCGATGCCACAGCATGTGGTGGTCCTGAAAGGCGGGGTGTCGGGTGAGCGCGATGTCTCGCTGCACTCGGGCAAGGAATGCGCCGATGCGTTAAGGCAGGCCGGGTTTCGGGTCAGTGAACTCGACGTCACGGTCGAGGTTATACAGAATCTCGGTCCGGCGCTTCTGGCGTTAAAACCTGACGTCGTGTTTTTGGCCCTTCATGGCAAATTTGGTGAAGACGGCACGGTTCAGGGCCTCCTCGAAATCCTGAAAATTCCCTACACGCATTCCGGTGTTCTCGCCTCGTCGCTCGCCATGAACAAGGCGATGGCGAAAGCGGTGCTGGCGGCAGCCGGTGTGCCGGTTGCGGGCGGGCGCGTGATCGCGCGCAGGGAGGCTGCTATCGCCCACGCCCTGCCGCGTCCCTATGTGCTGAAACCCAATGATGGCGGCTCGTCGATTGGCGTGTTCATTATCCGCGCCGATATGGAGTATCCGCCGCAGGAATTGTCCTCTGCGCAATGGCAGTACGGCGAAACACTCCTCGCCGAGCCGTTTATCCCCGGCATGGAGCTGACCTGCGCGGTGATGGGGGATCGCGCGCTTGATGTCATTGAGATCGTTCAGGACAATGGTTTTTATGACTACGAGGCGAAATACGCCGAAGGCGGGTCGCGCCATATTCTTCCGGCGCGGATTAAACCAAAAATTTACCAAGATGTACAAAAACTGAGTCTGACAGCGCATCGGGCCCTGGGGTGCCGTGGCGTGACGCGAAGCGATTTTCGTTACGATGAGCGCAGCGGGGAGGGTGTGTTGATCTGCCTTGAGGTCAACACCCAGCCGGGAATGACGCGAACGTCGCTCGTTCCTGATCTGGCGGCTTATGCCGGCATCTCTTTTCCCGACCTCATGCGCTGGATGGTGGAGGACGCATCTTGCGAGCGTTGAGCGGCACGGCTGTGGGTAGCGGAGCGGCAGAGGGCAAAGCGCGCAAGCGTTCCCGCCGTCATGCGCTGCCGCTCGCGCCGGACCGCCAGCGTTTCGGCGCGCCACATAGCTACAGCTTCATACTCCCCGTCCTCGGGCGCACGTCGATCCATCGGCTCGGCCTGATGGCAACGATCGCGCTGATGATTGCCACCGTTACGACAGGCTTCGTCATGGGTGGCCATGTCGGCACGACGAAGGATAAAGCCGCTCTGGCGGTCGCGGCGGGCTTGCGCAGCATAGGCTTTCGCGTCAGCGAGGTCCGCGTCACCGGCGCCCATCAATTGACGGTGCCGGAGCTTTTCGAGCGCATCGGCCTTAACAGCACGTTGCTGACGACGCTGGGCTTCGACGCCGAGCAGGCGCGGCGCAAGCTGGTGGAAATTCCCTGGATCAAAACCGCATCTGTCCGCGTGCTGTTGCCAGGCACGATTGATGTGGCGGTTGTCGAGCGCGAACCCTTCGCCCTGTGGCAGCGCGACGGGCGCGTCAATCTGGTGGATCGCGAAGGCGGGATCATCGGTGCCTACGAGGATGAGCGGTTCGCCAATCTGCCGGTGGTTGTTGGTGAGGGGGCCGACAAGCGCGTGGTGGAAATTCGCCAATTGCTTGATCTTCATCCGCTGTTGCGCCAGCAGGTGCGGGCGGCGGTGCTGGTGGCTGAGCGGCGGTGGACGCTGAAGCTTGCCGATGGCGTCGACATCATGCTGCCCGAGGAAGGGGTGCAGGACGCCTTGGCCTCGCTCATTCGCATCGATGGACAGTCAGGCCTCCTCAAGCGTGACATCGCGGCAGTCGATCTGCGGGTGGCCAATCGTGTGATCGTTCGCCTGACCGACCGGGCGGCGCAGATCCGAAGTGACGCCCTGCGGCCGCGCGCGCGCAGCGCAACGCCCGCTTCCCCACCCCCACCAGTCAAACCGAGTGCGAGGACGATATGAGTAGCGCGTCCTATTTTGGAAAAACATCGAGGTTGAAGCCATTGTCGCCACGAAAGGCGATGATGGTGAGTGCGCTTGATATCGGCTCATCAAAGATTGTCTGCATCATCGCGCGGCTCACGCCCGATCAATCGGTTGGCGATCATCCGCATCGCTCGCACAGCGTCGAGGTGGTGGGTTTCGGGCAGCATCGCGCGCTGGGTGTCAAGAACGGCGCGATCGTTGATCTTGATGCTGCCGAGCAATCAATCCGCATGGCGGTCGACGCGGCCGAGCGCATGAGCGGGCTGACGGTTGAAAGCGTCATCGTCAATCTGTCGGCCGGGCGCATGATGTCTGAATCCTACGCCGCGTCGGTCGCGATCGGTGGCCATGAGGTGGAGGATGCCGACATACACCGCGTTCTCAAGGTGGGCGCGGCGCAGTCGATCAGCGAAGGGCGCAACGTCATCCACGCGCTCCCCATTGCCTATGCGCTCGATCATACTGCCGGCATCCTCGATCCACGGGGCATGGTAGGTGGCGAACTTGGCGTTGATATGCATGTCGTCACCGCCGAAACGGCGGCCTATCGCAACGTCATTATAAGCGTCGAGCGCTGCCATCTGCATGTCGATGCCGTTGTCGCCTCGCCATATGCTGCAGCCCTGTCGGCGCTGGTCGCCGATGAAATGGAGCTTGGGGCGGCGGTGATCGACATGGGTGGCGGCACGACGTCGCTTGCCGTCATGCGCCATGGACGCTTTGTTCATGCTGATGTCATTCCAGTTGGCGGCAATCACGTCACCAATGATATCGCTCAAGTTCTGTCGACGCCGCTTGGCTATGCAGAACGCTTGAAGACGCTGCATGGCTCGCCGTTGCCCTGTCCCTCGGATGATCGGGAGCTGCTGAGCTTTCCGCATACGGGCGAGGATGATGAGGCCGCCGGGCAGATATCGCGTGCGCAACTGGTTGCCATCATCCGCCCGCGTATTGAGGAAACGCTCGAACTGGTGCGTGAGCGCCTCATCGCGTCGGGCCATCATCAGACAGCTGGCCGCTGCATCGTGCTGACGGGCGGTGCGAGCGAGCTGTCGGGTCTCACCGAGGTCGCTCGTCGCATTTTCGGCAAGCAGATCCGTATCGGCCGCCCGCTGGGCATCGACAGCCTGCCGGAGACGGCAAGACGGCCGTGTTTCAGCGTTGTTGCCGGGCTTGCGATCTACCCGCAAGTCGCTCGCATCGAACAATTCGACTCCCGTCGTTCGCGCAGTTTGCAAACGGGGACGGGGGGGTATTTCGCCCGTATGGGTGCGTGGTTCAAGGATAGTTTCTAACAACACCGCTGTGAACGAAAGCACAGCGGAAAGGCGGAGAGAACATGACCATCAATCTTCAACTGCCCGATGTCGGTGAATTGCGCCCTCGGCTCATGGTACTGGGTGTCGGCGGTGCGGGCGGCAATGCCGTCAACAACATGATCTCCGCCGGTCTTCAGGGCGTCGATTTTGTTGTAGCCAATACGGACGCCCAGGCGCTGCGTAATTCGCGGGCGCCCCGCGTTATTCAGATGGGTACGCATGTCACCGAGGGGCTGGGTGCTGGATCGCATCCCGAAGTCGGCCGGGCGGCTGCCGAGGAAAGCGCTGCTGAAATCAGCGACCACCTCTCAGGCTCGCACATGGTCTTCATCACCGCCGGCATGGGTGGCGGCACGGGCACGGGGGCTGCGCCCGTCATCGCCCGCATGGCCAAGGATATGGGCATTCTGACGGTTGGCGTGGTGACGAAACCATTCCATTTCGAGGGCATCAAACGCATGCGCCGCGCCGAGGAGGGTATCCTCTCCCTCCAGGATCACGTCGATACGCTGCTGGTCATTCCCAATCAGAACCTCTTCCGCGTTGCCAATGACAAGACAACCTTCGCCGACGCCTTCGCGATGGCCGATCAGGTACTGTATTCGGGCGTTGCCTGCATCACCGACCTGATGGTCAAGGAAGGCCTCATCAATCTCGATTTTGCCGATGTGCGCTCGGTCATGCGCGAAATGGGCAAGGCGATGATGGGCACGGGTGAGGCCTCGGGCGAAGCGCGCGCCCAGCGCGCTGCCGAAGCCGCAATTTCCAATCCCCTGCTTGATGACGTGTCGATGCGCGGCGCCCGCGGCCTGCTGATTTCGGTCACCGGCGGGCGCGATATGACACTGTTTGAACTTGATGAGGCGGCGACGCTCATCCGCGAACAGGTCGATGGTGATGCCAACATCATCGTCGGTGCCACCTATGACGATGCGCTCGAAGGCATCATCCGCGTGTCCGTTGTCGCCACCGGCATTGATGCTGCGGCGCTGGAAGCGGCACCGATGATTGATACGCGCACGACGTCAGCGAAAGTCTGGACCCGCCCGATCGTGACGCCGGTTGCGACAGCGCCTCAGCCCGCGCCGGTTGCCGTCGCGACGCCGCAGCCCAGCTATAGCGAGCCGGTTCAGAGCCAGCCCGTGCAACAGCCGCCAGCGCAGACCTTCGACAACGACATCACCATCCGTCAGGTTCTGCCGCCAACGCCGCAATTGACGTTGACCCAGCCAGAGCCGATGGCAGACGAGTTCGCACTCGAAGCCTTCATTCCGCCGGTGCCGGAGATGCCGGAGCGCCGCCCGCCACGCATGCCCAGCATTGATGAGTTGCCGCCCATCGCCCAGGAGCAGATCCGGGCGGCGCAGGCGCCCGAGGGGGCGGACGCTGACAAGCGGGGTGGTCTGATGCATCGCCTGGCGGCGCTCGGTGGATTCGCGCGCAAGCGCGAGGATGAAAGCGAGCTTCAGGCTCCTGCGCACCACACCGCGCCCATGGCGGCAGATTACGCCCCCCTGCCGGCCGCACGTCGTGCGCAGCGCGAAGCGCCGGCCTTGCGCCCCTCGCAGCGCCTGTCTGAAGAGGATCAGCTTGAAATTCCAGCATTTTTACGCCGGAAGGGGGGCTGACCAACACCTCGAACAATTGCTTTTTCATGCTTTGCAAAGAGGTAACAAAACGCAACAAAGCGTCATTTGTGGCAGTTCCATGGTGTGACTATGGTCCGCCGGTGAATGAGCGGCGCGTCTGGGGGCTTTCGGGTCGGCGCGCTGGAAATGGCAGGGATTTTGGATGGTAGGCAGTCGACATCGCTGGCAGCACACAATCGCAGATTGCGTATCTGTCAGCGGCGTGGGCGTTCATCGGGGATTGCCAGCCATCCTGTCTATTTTCCCTGCCGAGCGCGATAGCGGCATTGTCTTTGTCCGCAGCGATTTGCCGGCAGGTAAGGCTAATGCGATTCCCGCCCGCCATCATCTGACGGCAACGACTGAACTGGCGACTGTCATCGGCGACAGGTCGGGTGCTGCGGTGTCGACGATAGAGCACGTGATGGCCGCTCTCTATGGGCTGGGCATCGATAACGCGCTGATCGCGATTGACGGGCCGGAAGTGCCGATCCTTGACGGGTCGGCCAAGCCGTTTGCAGAAGCGATTGCCAAGGTTGGCATTGAACGACAGGAAGCGCCGCGGCGTTATCTGCGCGTAAAGCAGGCAGTGCGGGTTGAAAACGGCCAGCAATTTGGTGAAATTCTGCCGCATGACCGCTTCACGGTGGATGTAGAGATTGTCTACCCTGACGCCGAAATCGGCCATCAGCGCGTTGTTGTCGACGTCACGGCGGACAAATTTTCCAGGGAATTGGCGTCAGCCCGTACGTTCGGCTTTTATCGCGATGTGGAAAAGCTGCGTGCGGCGGGCTATGCGCGCGGCGCCTCGCTCGACAATACGGTGGTGATTGGCGAGGGTAAAATTCTGAACAAGGACGGCCTGCGCTTTCACGATGAATTCGTGCGTCACAAGGCACTGGACGCAGTTGGTGATCTGGCATTGATCGGTATGCCTCTTCTGGGGCTTTATCGCTCATCACGCGGCGGTCACAAGCTGAACGCGCAAGTGGTTGCTGCTCTGCTGGCCGATCCGTCCCATTATGACGTGGTTGAGATCGCAGCCGAGCGGGCTCCTGCATCGCGACGCTCGCGCGTGGTGTCGGTTGATCGGGTCGGAGCGCAGATCGCCTACGCCCCCGAGGGCCGTTAAAGCGGGCCGCCGCTTTGGCGCCGCATTTTTCTGCTTTTATTTTACCCTGCCAGTCGCGCTGTTAACAGTGATTGCTGGCAAGCTTGGCGTTTTCCGCCTGATCAAGTAATAAGGGCGGGATCAGATCAAGACGATATGTCATCAACCTTATGCTTCGGCACGATGGTGGACGGGGAAAGCATGACGGCACGCGCACTTATTCTCGGCAGGTTGGCGACGATGCTGTGTGTCGGCGCTGTGGTATCGGTGCTTGGCGGCTGCGCGGGCCTTGGTCTGGGCGAGCGCGATCAGGCGCCGCGCGCGACCGCATCAGCCGCCGAACCGGCCGAGGACACCAACCCGTTCAGCGCCATTACCAATATTTTCAAGAAGAGAGACGAGCCGGCGCCGCAGCCCTCGGCTGCGCCGCCGCAGACTTCTGCCGCCGCGCCGCCGCCGGAAGATAATGGTGTGTTCAGTGGCATCACGCGTTTTTTCAGCAAGAAGGACGAGCAGGCGAAGGAGGATATCCCGGCCGGGCGTCTGTTCAACGAAGGGCTGGTTCTGCTCAACCAGAACCGCTTCCGGGCGGCGTCTCTGCGCTTTGAAGAGGTGGATCGCGCTCATCCCTATTCGGAATGGGCCAAGAAATCATTGCTCCTGATTGCCTACGCGCAGTATCGGTCCGGCGAATATGACAATGCAGCAGGAGCAGCGGATCGCTATCTTGCCCTCCACCCTGGCTCGGAAGATGCTCCTTATGCGAAGTTCCTGCTGGGGGATTCCTATTACCGGCAGATCCCCGATGTTGCGCGCGATCAGGGCGGCTCCGAGCGTGCCCTGCAAGCCTTGCGCGAACTGGTGCAACGCTATCCCGGTACCGAGTATGCGCGCGCCGCCGAGCAACGCATGCTGGTCGCCCGCGATCAGCTGGGCGGCCGGGAAATGGAGATCGGCCGATTTTATCTGAAGCAGAAATCCTACGGCGCTGCCGCCGGTCGCTTCAAATCGGTCGTCCAGCAATTCCAGACGACGCGTCATATTGAAGAAGCGCTTTATCGTCTCGTTGAATGCTATCTGGCCCTTGGCATTGTCGATGAAGCCCAGGCGGCGGCCAGTGTGCTTGGCCACAACTACCCCGAGAGCGAATGGTACCGTGACGCCTTCGGGCTTTTGTCAAAGGATGGCCTGGCGCCGCAGGACAAGACCGATTCTTGGATCACCCGGGCGCTGAAGAGCATCACAGGCTAAGATCAGGGCCATGCTGACGGCCCTTTCGATTCGCGATATCATCCTCATCGACCGCCTCGATCTGACCTTCGAGAGCGGGCTGTCGGCGCTGACGGGTGAGACCGGCGCGGGCAAGTCGATCCTGCTTGACGCGCTGGCGCTGGCGCTCGGCGGGCGCGGCGATGCGGGGCTGGTGCGCAAGGGGGCGTCCCAGGGGCAGGTGATTGCTGTTTTCGATATTGCGAGTGATCATCCGGCGCGCGCGCTGCTGCGCGAGGCTGACGTTGACAGCGATGGCGAGGCGATCATCCTGCGCCGCGTGCAGGCAGGCGACGGGCGCACGCGAGGCTTCGTGAACGACGCGCCGGTGTCAGTGAACATCCTGCGCGCGCTTGGGGCGCTGCTGGTTGAAATCCACGGTCAGCATGATGATCGGGCCCTGGTTGATCCAGCCTCACACCGGGCACTCCTCGACGCCTTTGGCGGCCTGCAGGCTCACGCCCGCCTTGTTCGCAAGCTGTGGTCGGCATGGCAGAACGCGATCGAGGCGCTCAACGAGGCGCAGCGCCGCCTGGCGGCGATCCGCAGCGAAGCGGACTATCTGCGCCATGCGCATGAGGAATTGTCGCTCCTCAATCCGGAAGAAGATGAGGAATCACGCCTGGCGGCGCGACGGCAGACGATGATGGCGGCTGAAAAGATTTCTGCTGACGTCCGCGAAGCCTTTGACACGCTCGATGGTGCGTCCTCGCCGCTGCCGCTGATTCTGGCTTTGTTGCGCCGCATGGAGCGGCGCCAGGAGACAATGCCGGTCATCCTTGGTCCGGTGACCAGCGCCCTTGGCAGCGCGCTTGATCAGCTGGAGGAAGCGCGCAGCGCTCTTGATCAGGCGATCCGCGCCAGCGAATTCGACCCCAAGGATCTTGAGCGCACCGAAGAGCGTCTCTTCGCGCTCAGGGCGGCGGCGCGCAAATATAATGTACCCATCAGCGCCCTGCCGGCGCAGGCGGCACGCTTTGCCGAGCAGTTGCGCCATCTCGATGAGGGCGAGCGGGATGTCACGCGTCTGAGCGCGGCGGCGCAGGCTGCCAGCGAGGATTATCGGCAAGCCGCCGCAACCCTGTCAAAAGCGCGAAATGCGGCGGCGGCGCGCCTCGACAAAGCGGTGAAAAGCGAGCTGGCGCCACTCAAGCTTGGCGAAGCGCGTTTCCTCACCCGGCTCGAGAGCCATACCGACAACCCGTCGGCGGACGGTATCGATCAGGTGGCGTTCTGGGTGCAGACCAATCCTGGTACCCATGCGGGGCCGCTGATGAAGGTAGCGTCCGGCGGCGAGTTGTCGCGCTTCATGCTCGCGCTCAAAGTGGTGCTGGCTGACAGTGGTTCGGCACCAACGCTGGTGTTTGATGAAATCGACAGCGGGGTTGGTGGCGCCGTATCGGCGGCGATCGGCGAGCGTCTGGCGCGCCTTGCCGGCGGGGTCCAGGTGCTGACGGTCACACATGCGCCGCAGGTGGCGGCCTGTGCCGACCGCCATTATCTCATCAGCAAGGCCGCAACCAAGGGCCAGACGGCGACGCGCGTGGCGCAGCTTGATGATCAGGCGCGGCGTGAGGAAATCGCCCGCATGCTGTCTGGCTCATCGGTGACGGACGAAGCCCGCGCTCATGCCGAGAAATTGATGGCCGGGGCCCGGTGATGGCGAGTAGCAAGGCAGTGTCTTCTATGCCGGAGGACATGACGGAAAGTGAAGCGGTCAGCGAACATGCCCGCCTCGAAGGCGTGTTGAGAGGGCATGACACGCGCTATTTCGAGGATGATGCGCCGGAAATTTCCGACGGTGAGTATGACGCGCTGAAGCAGCGCTATCTGGCCATCGAGGCACGTTTTCCGGCGCTGGTGACGGCGGCGTCGCTGTCGCGGCGCGTCGGGGCTGCCCCTTCTGCCAAATTCGGCAAGGTCCGCCATCGTGTGGCGATGCTCTCTCTTGATAATGCGTTTGACGAGAGTGATGTCGACGATTTCCTGGCGCGTATCCGCCGCTTCCTCGACATGCCGGCTGATCTGCCGCTTAACATGACGGCCGAGCCCAAGATCGACGGGTTGTCATGCAGCTTGCGCTATGAGAAGGGACGGCTGGTGGTTGCCGCGACGCGCGGTGATGGGGCTGAAGGTGAAAATGTCACGGCCAATGTTGCAACGATTGCAACCGTGCCGGCGATGCTTGCGGGCAATTATCCCGATGTCATCGAGGTGCGCGGCGAAATCTACATGCGACACGCCGATTTTGCCGCCCTCAACCAGCAGCAGGGCGAAAAAGGCGACAAGATTTTTGCCAATCCGCGCAACGCCGCTGCTGGCTCGCTCCGTCAGCTTGATCCCGCCATCACCGCCGCCCGGCCTCTCAGTTTCTTTGCCTATAGCTGGGGCGATCATGGAAGCCTGCCCGGCGACACCCAGTTTGATGTCGTGCAGGCATTTGCCAGCTGGGGATTTGCGATTAATCCGCTCATGCGCCGCTGCGCGAGCCGGGACGAGATGCTTGACGTCTACCGCGCCATCGAGCGCGACCGGGCGCGGCTTGGCTATGATATCGACGGCGTCGTCTACAAGGTTGATGATCTGGCGTTGCAGCGTCAGCTTGGCTTTGTCTCGCGCAGCCCGCGCTGGGCGATCGCGCACAAATTTTCAGCCGAGAAGGCAGCAACCATTCTGCGCGCCATTGATATCCAGGTCGGGCGCACGGGCGCGCTGACGCCCGTTGCCAAGCTTGAACCGGTCACGGTCGGCGGCGTCGTTGTTGCCAACGCCACGCTCCACAATGAAGACGAAATCAAGCGCAAGGATGTACGCATCGGCGATACGGTTGTGATCCAGCGGGCGGGCGATGTCATTCCCCAGATCGTCTCCGTCGACCTCGCGCGCCGGCCTGCTGATTCAGTGCCTTTCGCGTTCCCCGAGACCTGCCCTTGTCCGCTCAAGACCGCCATCGTCCGCGAGGCTGTCGGCAGTGGTGGCAGCGGGGCGATCAAGCGCTGCAGCGGCGAGTTGGCCTGCCCCTTTCAGCGCGTGGAGCACCTGAAGCATTTCTGTTCGCGGCGGGCCTTCGACATCGAAGGCTTCGGCGACAAGTTGATCGAGCGCTTTTTTGCCGACGGGCGGGTGACGACGCCTGCGGAGATTTTCACCCTTTCGGCGCGGGACGCGGCAAGCGTCTCGCCGCTGCGCGAAGAGGAGGGGCTTGGGGATCTCTCGGTGCGCAATCTGTTTGCCGCGATCGAGGCCAGGCGCGAGATCGCCTTTGAACGTTTTCTCTATGCGCTCGGCATACGCCATGTGGGCGAGACGACAGCGAAAGTTGTCGCGCGCCATTTCGGCAGCTTCGCTGCGTTTCGCGCGGCTGCCATGGCAGAGCATGCGGTGGCAAGCCTGTCGCAGATTGATGGCATCGGGCCAATTGTTGCGGAAGCGATATCGGCATTCTTCCACCAGCCGGCGAATATCCTCATGGTCGATGATTTGCTGCGCGTCGTTGATGTCGCGGAGGCGCAGAAGCCGGCAAGTGTTGATGGCGCACCGCTTGCCGGGCAGGTGATTGTCTTCACCGGCGAGCTGGTCGCCTTCAGCCGCGATGAAGCAAGGGCCAAGGCCGAGCGCCTGGGGGCGAAGGTGACCGACAGCGTGTCGAAGAAGACGACGCTGGTCGTGGCAGGACCTGGCGCCGGATCAAAACTGAAAAAGGCGCAGGATCTCGGCATCGCCATCCTTGACGAAGCAGGATGGCTCAATGTCGTCAAGGATCATGCGGGTTTGTCAGGATAGGCGGTGAAGTACCAGGCCCATGATGGCGATAAATGTCATCGACAAGGCCAGCGGCAGCGCCGTTTCCGCGTTGATGGCGCCAACCAGATAGCTTGCCAGCGCCGACAGGCCGAATTGCAGCGCACCGGCAAGCCCCGAGGCTGCGCCTGCCGCCTTGGGCTCAACGCTCAGGGCTGCCGTGATCGCGTTTGGAATGACGAGACCATTCGAGAACGATACCAGCGTCATGGGAAGGAAGAGGGCCAAGGGGTGCATCACCGGCACGAATGCGAGCGCAACCGCGATGAGCGCGCCAGCGACCCCGAGCATATTGCCGGCAAGGATCATACGCTCGATGCCAAAGCGGCGCGAATAACGACCCGATATGAAATTACCCATCATATAGCCAAGCGCAATCGTCATGAACCACAGCGCGTAGCTTGTCTCGGTCATGCCCATGACGTTGATCACGAGATAGGGCGCTCCGCCCTGAAAGGCAAAGAAGATGGCCGAGGCGCAAGCGCCTGTGCCGCAGGCGGCGAGAAAGGACGGCATTTTCAGCAGCGTCAGCGAGCGTACGATGACATCGCGGCTGGTGGTGGTGTCCAGTGAGGCCGGTCGTGTTTCCGGCAGCAGCGCCCAAACGATGATCAGCGCCGCAATACCAAGCGCGACGCAGATGACGAAGATGGCCTGCCAGCCGAAGCGCTCGGAGGCGACCGCGCCAAGATAGGGCGACATCATCGGCGCGATCACCATCACCATGGTGATGTAGCCGATCATGCTGGCTGCTTCGTTACGATCGTAAAGATCGCGGACGATGGTGCGGGCAAGCGGCAGGCCGACGGTTGCGCCCAATGCCTGCAGGATTCTTGCTGCCAGCAATTGTTCAATCGAGGTGGCGAAGGCTGCAAGCGCGCTTGCCACGACATAAAGCGCCAGGCCAATCAGCAGGACAGGGCGCCGGCCAAGGCGATCGGCCAGCGGACCCAGAATGAGCTGCGCTGCCGCCATGCCGAGGAGGAACAGTGACAGGACCGAGGTCGCGCTTTCGCGCGAGACCGCGAAGGCTTTCTGGATCGTCGGCAGCACCGGCATGGCAATATTGAGCGACAGCGGGCCGATGGTTGAAATCAGCACCAGGACAAAGAGAATCCCGGCGCGCGTGGAGGTGAGAGGCACAGCGGGCGTGCTCATAAGCGGCAGCACGCCTTTGCCAGCCAGTTGCGCAATGTGACGGATAATGTCGGGCCGATCTCACGCAGCACGCGGGCATGGTAGGCATCCAGCCAGGCGCGCTCCTCGATATCGAGCAGGCGGGCATCGATGCAGTGGCGGTCGAAGGGCGCGAGCGTCAACGTTTCAAAGCCCATCATCGCCCGCTCGCCATCGGTGGGGACCTCCAGCGGCGTCACTACCAGGAGATTTTCCAGGCGAATGCCATAGGCACCCGGCTTGTAGAATCCGGGCTCGTTGGAAATGATCATGCCGGGCTCCAGGACCGCAGATGGCGCCTTCGATATGCGCTGCGGGCCCTCATGCACTGACAGGTAGCTGCCGACGCCGTGACCGGTCCCGTGATCGTAATCAAGGCCCTCGCGCCACAGGAACTGGCGCGCCAGCGCATCAAGATGCGTGCCGCTGGTGCCGGCGGGAAAGACCGCGCGCGAGATGGCGATCATCCCTTTCAGAACCAGCGTATAGCGCCTGCGCATTTCGGATGAGGGCGTGCCGACGGCAAGAGTTCGGGTGACGTCGGTGGTGCCATCCTGATACTGGCCACCTGAATCAACGAGAAAGAGGGAATCGCGATCAAGCAGGCGGTTGGTTTCGACAGTCGGGCGATAATGAATGATCGCCCCGTTAGGGCCGGCGCCGGCAATCGTCGGGAAGGAGATGTCACGCAATTCGCCGCTCGCGGCGCGGAATTTCTCGAGCGCGATTGCAGCGGCGATCTCGTCGATCTTGCCTTTCGGCGCCTCCTGGTCGAACCAGTGCAGGAAATGGACCAGTGCCGTGCCGTCGCGACGATGGGCGGCGCGGGTTCCTGCCAGTTCGGCGCTGTTTTTCGGCGCTTTCATCGGATGAACAGGGTCGGCAGCCGCAATCAGCTTCCCGCCCGCATCGCTGATGATGTCGGCAATGGCGGCGGCGGCGCTCGCGGGATCAACGAGGATGCCGGTGCTCCCTTGTGCCAGCTGCGCGAGTTTGTCGGCAAACGCCGCAGGCGGGAACAGCTCCGTCGTCGGTTTCAAGGCCTTGCGGACATCGACGTCAAGCTTCTGCGGATCGATGAAGAGCTGAACCTTTCCTTTGCGCGGGAGCAGCGCGAAGGCGAGCGGCAAGGGCGCGTGAGCGACATCGCCGCCGCGGATATTGAACAGCCAGGCGATGGCATCGGTCTGGGTGAGGACGCAATGGCTGGCGTTGAGCAATCCAAGCGCGTCGCGGACACGGGCGAGCTTGTGGCCCACATCCTCTCCGGCAAGAGACAGCGGGTGAAGCATGATTTTTGCCTGCGGCGGGGCCGGTCTGTCCTGCCAGATGGCATCGAGGGGGTTGCTCGCCAGCTTTTCAAGCCGTCCGCCGGCCTCTTCAACCACCTTCTTCAGCAATGCGATCTGATTGGCGGTGTGAAGCCAGGGATCAATGCCGAGAATGCCCTTTTTGGGCAGGTGTTTGCCAATCCACGCCTCAAGCGTCACATCGGCGGAATGCACGACCTCGAAACTTGCCTGATCGACCTGGCGGGATGCCTGAAGCACGTAACGGCCATCGGTTACCAAAGCGGCGCTCTCAGCCATCACAATGGCCGTCCCGGCAGAGCCGGTAAAACCGGTGAGCCAGCGCAACCGGTCGCTGGACGCGGGGATGTATTCGTTCTGGTACTCGTCAGCGCGCGGAATGATGAAGCCGCTCAGCTTGCGACGCTTCAGCTCAGCTCGCAGCCTGGCCAGACGTGGCGGCCCATCTTGAGGAGAGGACAGAACATCGAAGGTTTGGAACATGCCATGACCATAGAGCGGACTAGGCGGGTGAGGGAAGCGGCGATTGCGGTCAATCCAGCATGGCAGGCGCGCACGCAGACGGGGGCTTCTCAGCCATATCCGGCAGGGCGCCGTGATCAAATATGAACAAACCCTTTGCGTTCCATGCCACAGACGCAGGCCTGCCCATTCGCCAGGGTCCTAGCGCCGATGGCAGTTTGTCTATATTGCAGTGCAACAAGAAAATTTGGAGGGAATCGACGTTTTCTTGAAAGGAGAACAGAGATGACCAGCTCTACTATCAATGTTTTTGATCGTTTTTCTGTTAATTCGACGAAGCCGGACGTAACCGACAAGCCGCTTCCCGCTTTCGTGCGCGCGCTCATCGCCGCCTTCGAAACGAGCGGGCGTCTACATGCCATGGCCTATTTTGCGCGCAAAACAGACCTGGAACTCGCTCAGCTCGGACTGACCCGAGCCTCCATCTTCGAACGCCTGAAGGCGTGATCGCCGATCAATCCTGTCTGACAAGCACAAGTGTCGCCCAGTCGCCGATGATCCGGCGACAGGCCAGGCGATACCCCTGCGCCTGGTAGCGCGCGGCAACCGGCCGCGCCTGCCAGGCGAGCAGCCCTGACAGGATGAGCGTTCCCCCACGTTCATTGGCATTGTGAAGGGCGGGCGCCAGGCGCATCAGCGGGCTGGCGAGGATGTTGGCTACAATGAGGGGATAGGGGCCGTTGAAGCGGATGAGCGGGTGGGCGGTGCCTGCCGCCTCAACGACGCCGACGCGCCAGGCCATGCCGGCCTTTACTGCGTTCTCGCCGGCAATGCGCACTGCCTCGCGGTCAAGATCGCCCGCAATCGCATCGGCTTTTGCAGCCTTGGCAAAGGCTAGCGCCAGCACGCCGGTGCCGGTTCCGACATCGAGCATCCTGCGAGAAGCCGTCTTGATGCGCGCACCCTTGCGCCGTCGCTGCTGTTTCAGCCAATGGTCGATTGCCAGCAGACAGCCGAGCGTCGTCGGGTGATGGCCGGTGCCGAAGGCCAGGCTTGCCTCGATTTCCAGACCGATCTCGTTGGGGCGCAATTTGTGGCGATCATGTTCGCCGTGGACCACAAACCGTCCAGCGCGAACCGGCGGCAGGTCTTCAAGTGCGATCGCCACCCAGTCGGCATCGTCGACCTGCTTGAAATCAAAGCGGAGCTGATCGAAATCCGGCCCCAGAAGACGCCGCCCCGTCATGGTGAAATCGCCAAGGTCAGGGGCTTCAGTGAACCAGGCCTCGAAACGCCACAGGGGCGGTTCGGCTTCAAAAGCGCCGGCAGCGCTCAGGGGCAGGTGGTGTTCGCCATCCATCAGCCCGTCGGCGAGACGGGTGGCAAGCGCTTCGTTGGTGAGAGTGGTGCACAGGACGGTGGTCATCGGCAGGATTTAGGCAGCTTTCAGGAAGCTGTCGAGCACGCGTTTTTCGCCCGCTTTGTCGAAGAGCACGGTTGCCTTGTTGCCTTCAAGCGCGGTGATATCGCCATAACCGAACTTGTCGTGGAAGACACGGTCGCCCGGCTGGAAGGCTGACGCATCGCCACTGGAGCGGGCGATGATCTCGCCATCAATCATCCGTGCCTGCGGGCGCTGCCCACCGGTCATTCCTGCGTTGCTCTCAGCAAGTCGTGCCTTGTTGGCGACCGCACGCTGCCATCCAGGCGTCGAATAAACGCCCGAGAAGGGATCATGCCGCCCCTCGAAGCGTGATGCTCCATAGGAATTGCGGGCGCTATAGCCATAGGCGCTCGGAGCCTCGATGACCTCGACATGGTCGTCGGGCAGTTCGTCGAGGAAACGCGAAGGAAGCGTGCTCGACCACAGGCCGTGGATCATGCGGTTCTGGGCAAAATGAATGCGCGCCCGTTTCTTGGCGCGGGTCAGGCCGACATAGGCCAGACGTCGTTCCTCCTCAAGGCCGGCGCGCCCGTTTTCATCAAGCGCCCGCTGGCTTGGAAACAGGCCCTCCTCCCAGCCCGGCAGGAAAACGGTATCGAATTCAAGACCCTTGGCGGCGTGGAGCGTCATGATGGATACCGCCTCGTCACTGTCGCGGCGGTCAGCGTCCATGACGAGCGACACATGCTCCAGGAAGGCCGCCAGGCTGTCGAATTCGCCGAGCGCCCGCACCAGCTCTTTGAGGTTTTCAAGGCGCCCCTGTGCGTCAGCCGAGCGCTCATTGCGCCACATCTCGCTATAGCCCGATTCATCAAGGATGATTTCGGCGAGTTCAGCCGCCCGTGACGTGTCGACAAGGCTGTGCCAGCGCGCGAAATGAGAGACGATACCGGCAAGGGCTGCCCGGGGCTTTGCCTTCATCTCCTCGCTTTCTGAAAGCGCGCGCGCTGCCTGCATCAGCGGCACAGCCCGCGAGCGGGCGATGACATGCATCATCTTGAGGCTGGCATCACCAAGACCGCGCTTGGGGACGTTGACGATGCGCTCGAAGGCCAGATCATCCGACGGGTTGGCGGCCAGGCGCAGATAGGCGAGCGCGTCGCGGATTTCAGCGCGCTCATAAAAGCGTGGGCCGCCGATGACGCGATAGGGCAGCCCGATGGACACGAAGCGCTCTTCGAAGGCGCGCATCTGGGCGGAGATGCGCACCAGAATGGCGATCTCGTTCAGGCTGTGGCGTTCGCGCTGGAAATTCTCGATAGTCTCTCCGACAAGGCGCGCCTCCTCCTCGCTGTCCCAGGCTGAGGTTACGGTCGGCTTGTCGCCGTCTTCCGCGCTGTCGGCAAAAAGGGTTTTGCCGAGCCTTCCCTCATTATGGGCGATGAGATGGGCGGCAGTTGCCAGAATGTGACCGGTTGAGCGGTAATTGCGTTCAAGGCGGATGACGGTGGCGCCAGGAAAATCACGTTCAAAGCGCAGAATATTATCGACCTCGGCGCCACGCCAGCCGTAAATCGACTGATCATCATCACCAACGCAGCAGATATTTCCGCGCTCGCCGGCCAGCAGCCGCAGCCACAGATATTGCGCGACATTGGTGTCCTGATACTCGTCGACGAGAATGTATTTGAAACGCTGACGGTAATCGGCCAGCAGATCGGGCGCCTTGCGCAGGATGCGGATCGGCTCCAGCAGCAGATCGCCGAAATCGGCCGCGTTGAGGGTTTTCAGCCGCTCCTGATAGGCGCTATAGAGTTTCAGTCCACGGCCATTGCCGAAATAAGCGCCATCGGCAGGGTTTGCTTCGTCAGGCGACAGGCCACGATTTTTCCAGCCATCGATCAATCCGGCAAGCTGGCGGGCGGTCCAGCGCTTGTCGTCGAGCCCCTCGGCCTGAATGAGCTGCTTGAGGAGCCGTAGCTGGTCGTCAGTGTCAAGCACGGTGAAATTCGACTTCAGTCCCGCCGCCTCGGCATGACGGATGAGGATCTTGCGGCCGATGGAGTGAAAGGTGCCTAGCCATGGCATCCCCTCGACCGACTGGCCGATGAGGGAGCCGATGCGGTGGTGCATCTCGCGCGCCGCCTTGTTGGTGAAGGTGACGGAGAGGATTTCACGCGGGTAGGCCTTGTGCGTGGCCAGCAGGTAGGCGATCCGGGTGGTCAGCACGCGCGTCTTGCCGGTGCCAGCGCCCGCCAGAACAAGAACCGCGCCCTCGGTCGCCTCAACGGCAGCCCGCTGCTCGGGGTTCAGCCTCTCAACCCAGTCGATCCCGGCGCCAAGACCCTGCGCCCGCGCGGCAATGCCGCCGGGGCGCGGTGCCGGAGCGGCTTCAGCAGGCAGGCGGGAGAACTGGGCCATGATCCTCATGTCCGGAAGGCGCGATGGGCATAACGCTGCCTTGTGGCGAATCTTCAACGCCCGACATTAGCAAAATAATGGCGGATGCGGGCACGATAAGCGTGGTCGCCCTATTGTCGTTTGAGGCTCACGCGCCTGCCAGCACCATCAGGCTGCGGCAGAAGTGCGTCGCTTGTACGCCAGAGGACGATGCGTTCAAGGATGTGGCCGGGAAAGGGGGTTACTCTTTTTGCTGCCATATCGACGTGAAGGGCGATCTGTTCGGACGTCGCTGACAGGGTATGATCGCCATGGCGCCATAATTCCTGCCACCAGTGCAGGCGCTTTTCGTCAGCGCCGATCAGGCGTGTGAGACAAAATACCTCATCCTGCGCGTGAATTTCGTGCAGATAGCGGATATGCGCTTCGGCTGTATAGAAACTGGCTTGCGCCTCAGCCAGATAGGCCGGCCCCAGCCCCAGATCAATCGCCGCCTCGTCGATGGCGCGGTCGAAGAGAACATTATAATAGGCCATGTTGAGATGGCCGTTATAGTCGATCCATGCAGGCTCGACGGTCATCGTCGATGAGCGGAAAGGGTAGGCGGTGTCGCTCACGTGCTGCTGTCTCCCCATGCGGCGCAGAAACTTTGCTCCCGGCGGGCGCCTCTGTTAGCTTTCCGCCACAAAGCGAGATTAGCAAGAGTGTCGAGGAACAACGTCATGGCCGATACCGCAACGCCGTCGATTGCCAGCCCCCCGTCACGGCAGGCGGTGGAGACCGTTATTGGTGTTTTGACCCAGCGTTTTGGCGATCGTCTCCAGCGCGGCGAAGATATCCGCCGCCAGCATTCGCACACGACGACGTGGATTGCCCCGCAACTTCCCGATGCGGTCGCGTTCGTGCGCTCGAGCGACGAAGTGCAGGAGATCGTGCGGGTCTGCGCCGCCCACCGCGTGCCGATCATCCCGTTTGGAACGGGCACGTCGCTAGAGGGCCATGTGAACGCGCCTCTTGGTGGTATTTCAGTTGATTTCAGCCAGATGAATCGGGTTCTTGCGGTTCATCCTGAAGATCTTGACTGCGTGGTCGAGCCTGGCGTCACCCGCAAGCAGCTCAACGAGACCATCCGCGATACCGGCCTCTTCTTTCCTATCGATCCGGGCGCGGACGCCTCGATTGGCGGGATGGCATCAACGCGCGCCTCGGGCACGAATGCGGTGCGCTATGGGACGATGCGCGAAAACGTGCTGGCGTTGAAAGTCGTGACAGCGGATGGCGCGATCATGACGACGAGCCGGCGCGTCAAGAAAACATCGGCAGGATACGATATCACCCGCCTTTTTGTCGGCTCCGAGGGAACGCTCGGCCTCATCACCGAGATCACGCTCAAGCTGTATGGTATCCCCGAGGCGATGTCGGCTGGCGTATGTTCGTTTCCCTCCGTCAAGGCGGCCTGCGATGTGACGATCGCCACTATCCAGATGGGCCTGCCGGTGGCACGCATCGAACTGCTCGATGCCTTGCAGGTGAAGGCCTCCAATCATTATTCAAAGCTCACTCTGCCCGAGCTGCCTCATCTCTTTCTCGAGTTTCACGGCAGTACGGCCAGCGTCAAGGAACAGGCCGAGATGTTTGCCGAGATCGCCGCTGAGCATGGTGGCGGGGCCTTCCAATGGGCAACCAAGGCGGAGGAGCGCACGAAGCTGTGGCAGGCGCGCCATGATGCCTACTGGGCAGCCCTGCAATTGCGGCCCGGCGCGCAGGGCGTGTCGACGGATGTCTGCCTGCCGCTCTCGGTTCTGGCAGACTTCGTGGCCGAAACGGTGGATGATCTGGAACGCTCGAACCTCGTTGCGCCGATGGTTGGCCATGTCGGTGATGGTAATTTCCATGTGCTGGTTCTGGTCGATATGAATGATCACAACGAGGTCAGGCGGGCCCAGGACTTTGTGTCGCGGCTCAACATGCGGGCGATCACGATGGATGGTACGTGTACGGGTGAGCATGGCATCGGCCAGGGAAAGGCCAAATATCTCGAAGCCGAACATGGACCGCACATGGTCGCGCTGATGCGCTCGATCAAGCAGGCCATCGATCCGCTGCACCTGATGAACCCTGGCAAGCTGGCGCTCGCCTGACGAGGGAGGACTGGCTGACGCATGGGACGAGTGCTGACTTTATGTGCCGGCCTTCTGGTTCTCGCGCTCTTGTGCGCTGCCGGGCTTCCCTACGTCATCGACTGGGGCAGCTATCGCGCAACCATCGAAGAACGCCTGACGCAGGCGCTGAAGCAGCCGGTGACCATCGGTGGTGACATCGACCTGTCGCTGTTGCCGGTTCCGCTGGTGCGGCTTGGCAACGTCACCATCGGCAAGACGGGCGCGCAGATGCGGATTGCCCATCTTGAGGTCGAGCTGGCGACAGGGCCACTGCTGCGCGGTCGCTGGGAGGCCAGCGAAGTGCGTCTGGACAATCCACGCCTGTGGCTGTCGCTCGACCGGCGAGGTCGCTTTACCGCCGGGCCGCCGACCGGTGACTTGCCGGAATTGTCGATTGAAAGCCTTGTCGTCAGCGAGGGCGAAATCACGATTGATCAGGAGGAGCGCGGCACCCGTCTGTTCGTTGACAATATGGCGCTGCGCGCATCGGCATCAAGTCTTGCCGGCCCGTGGCGCGCGGACGGAATGGCGCGTTTTGAAGGCAGCGCGATGCAGATATCCGTCCAGACCGGACGAGGGGATGTTGACGGCATCCGCGCCAAGGTGTCGGTGGTTCCAAGCGAGCGGCCGATCGCCTTCGATCTCGATGCGCTGTTTCGCCATCAGGACGGGCGGCCATCGTTTTCCGGAGCGCTGAAGCTCGCTGGCGTTGGCGCCAGCGATGCTGCTGCGCGTCAGGCAGGTTGGCGGGTTGAAGCCAATGTGGATGCGGGAACCGAGACATTCGTTGCCAAGGACATCCATGTCGTGCCGGCGGGCGATGACCGGGTGATCGCGCTTAATGGCGTCGTTAATATAACGCTTGGCGAGGATATGCGCGCCGACGCGGTGCTCAGCGCGCGCCAGATCGATGTTGATCGCCTGGCCGGTGTCAGTGCGCAATCTCCAGCCTCGGTGGTGACGATCTTCGAGAGGCTGGTGGCGCTGCCTTCGGCATTGGCGCTGCCGCCGGAGCTCTATCTTCGCGGAACCTTTGATTCCGGATCGCTGTCGCTCGCCGGCGGGCTGGTCCAGGATGTTCATGCCGCCGTCGATCTGCGCGATGGCAAATGGCGGCTAAGCGAGCTTCGCGGCAAGTTGCCGGGGCAGACGGCGTTGAAGCTTTCGGCGGCATTCGAGCCGGGCGCCGGCGGTATGGCGGTCACCGGCATGATTGATGTGACGGCGGCGGCGCCATCGCTGCTGGCTGCGTGGAGCGGTGGCGAATTTTTCCGGGCGCAAGGCGAGCGCACTGCCGGTGGCAGCGGCGCGCTTGCCCTGCGGGCCCATTATGGGCTGTCTCCCCACAGGCTGACGCTCGACCAGATGCGCTTTGGCGTGCCGGGAGCGGACGTGTCGGGACGGGCGGATTACCAGTGGCAGGATGTTGTGCCTCAACTGACCGTCGAGGGTATGGCCGAGGAGGTCGATCTGGCACCCGTCGCCGCATTTCTGACGCCCTTTATGAGCCGTTTATCGTCAGTCGCTGCAAGCGATGCGATTGTCAAATTCAAGGCAAAGCGATTGCGCCATGGCCTCCTCGATGTCGCTGATATTGATGTCGGGGTGAGACGTCAGGCCGGTAATCTGTCGTTTGAGCGTATCAAAATCGGCGCTCTCAACGGCCTTGCCGTCGAGGGGGACGGGTTGGTCAGCCTCGCTAATGACGGGACGCTGCGCCTGTCGGTGTCTGGGGAGCGGCTGAGGCCGGCGCTTGACGCGCTGGCGAGCATCCTTCCGCCCATCGCCGTGCTCGAGGCGCTGCGGAGCCGGGCGGATGCCCTGGCGCCGCTCGCCGTCAAGCTCCTGTTGGAAAATACCGATGGGCAGCTGTCGGCTGGCGTTGATGGCGATATTGGCGGATCGCTCGTGCGCAGCAGCGCCCGATTTGTTGTCGCCGCGACCGGTGTGCCGGCGCTTCAGGCGGCGGAGGGTGAACTCAGTAACGCCAGCACGCCGCGCCTCCTCCAGCAATTGGGTGTCTGGTCCGGCAACAGCCTGGCGCCAGCCCCGGCGCACCTGTCATTTGACATCAAGTCCGATCAAGAGGGGATTGGTGTGGTGTCGGTCAACGCCGAGCTTGCCGGCAGCAAGGCAGCGCTGGCGGGGCGTGTCGCGCTGGGGGATCTGACGACGATGGGTCAGGGGCTGGCGTTTGCGGTATCAGCCTCCGACGTCAATCCGCTGTTGTTGTCGCTTGGGCTCGTACCATCCCATATCGATGATGACATGTCGGCTGTGTTCAAGGGGCGGTTGCTGCTTGATCAATCCTCCCTGCGGCTTGCTGATCTTGATGGCGCTCTCGGCGACATTCCGGTGGCGGGTGATATCTCTGTTCGTCTGGGTCCCATACCGCTTGTCTCGGGACGGTTGCGTGCCAAATCCCTTCCCATTGACGGATTACTGGCGTTTGCCACCGGCACGGCGGGTCACGGATCGGGCGAGCCGTGGCCGGTGCAGGACTTCGTGCGATCGCCGGTGACGGGGCTTGCCGGACAGATTGCCGTTGAAGGGCAGGCAAGCGAGGGGTGGCCGCTCGCTGTTCGCAACCCGCAATTTGTTGTCAAATTTCTCGAAGACGGGATCGGCATCGACGATATCACCGGAGAAATTGCCGGCGGCAAGCTGACCGGCAATCTCGTTTTGCAGCGCGACACCACGAAGCTCAAGATTGCCGGGCGGATCGCGCTTGAAAGCGGCAAACTTGAAGACATCGTGTGGAAAGACGGTGCGAGGCCGGTTGCTGCGGGCGGTGTCGACCTCGGATTGACGTTTGAAGGAAGCGGGCGCACGCCGGCGCAGCTGATTGCCACGCTGGAGGGCGGCGGCAGGCTCGTCGTCTCCAACGGCCACTTCACCCATCTGTCGGCAGCAGCTTTCGCACCGGTCATTGCTGCCGCGGGTGCTGCGACGGCGCCCGATTTGCCGCGCCTCTTGCCACTCGTGCAGGCGGGGCTTGACAGCGGTGACCTGATGTTCCGCGTTCTTGAAACGCCGCTTATCCTTCACAATGGCGTGCTGCGGGCGGCGAATATCGCGCTCGCAGGCGCAGACAGTGCCGTCAAGATCAACGCCGCAGCCGATGTGTCACGCCTGTCGCTACTTGCCGATATCGACATGGATGGGAAGGCTGCCGATATCGGAGCGCCGGGCCCACGCCTGTCTGTTCATTTTACCGGGCCGCTCGCCTCGCCAAGGCGACGTCTTGATGTGCGGGCGCTTGGAGATTATCTCAATTTGCGACGCTTCGAGGGTGAACTCGCCCGGCTGGAAACGCTGCAGCGCCAGATTGACGAGCGGGAAGCGCGTCTTCGCGATATCGAAGAGAAGGAAAAAGAGCGCCTGCAGAAGGCACGCGCGGCGCCGATCCCCGCTGACCCGCCCGTCATCGCGCCGGATGCGGCAGTTCGCGGGCCTGTGCCAGCCGCCGCGCCATCGGCTCCCCGCCCCCGGCAACCGGCGGCAAGACCGGCGCCGGCGACCGTCAATCCGCGCCTGCGTGATCTCATCGAGGGGACATTGCGCGGCCTGCCTCCCGCTCAAGCCGGTGATCTTCCTGCCGCAGGCGCAAAGCTCGCGCCGCTGCCGCCGCCTGTGGTTATTCCTACAGCGCCGCAGGTCGGCCCCTAACCGGTTACGGCTGTCCTGGTTCGCAAATGATCAAGGACGGCAAGGCGCAATGCCGATGACAGGTTGGCGTGCCGTCGCTGCTCATCGATGGCGGTGATGAGCGCGGTCAAAGTCATCCGGCGCTCAGCCGCAATGGCGCGCAATTCATGCCAGAATCCATCTTCGAGTGAAATCGAGGTGCGATGACCGCGGATGGTGATCGAGCGTTTGGCGATGCCCTCGCTCATGACCTGCCATCGGGCTCGTTGCCATCGCGCCGGGCGCCGTCAAGCGCCAGCTCGGCTCGCTGGCGCTCGTTGTCGCGGCGAACCCTGTCTGCCTTGCTCTGTCCGAATAACGCACGGTTCTGCGCCGCCATTTGTTCCTTGTCGCTTCGCGCTTTGGCCTTGCGAGCGCGTCGCAAATTGACAATCTCGGACATCGCTGCACCTCAGCCCGGGCTCACCATTTTTTCTGGTCTGACGAGGGCGGTGAATTCCTCATCGCTCAGATAGCCGCCGCTGACGGCTTCGTGGCGCAACGTCGTGCCGTTCTTATGCGCCGTCTTGGCGATCTTGGCGCAATTGTCGTAGCCGAGGCGGGCATTGAGCGCGGTCACCAGCATCAGCGAATTATCGACGCCCTTCTGGATGTTGTCGCGGCGCGGCTCGATGCCTGCCACGCAATGATCGGTAAACGAGATTGCGGCATCGGCCATCAGTTTCACCGATTGCAGGAAATTATAGGCCATCACCGGGTTGAACACGTTGAGTTCGAAATGGCCCTGGCTGCCGGCGAAGGTGAGCGCGGCATTGTTGCCGAAGATGTGGGCGCACACCATGGTCATGGCCTCGCACTGGGTCGGGTTGACCTTGCCTGGCATGATGGACGAGCCGGGCTCGTTTTCCGGCAACGCCAGCTCGCCCAGGCCAGCGCGCGGCCCCGATCCGAGAAAGCGGATATCGTTGGCGATCTTGAACAATGAGGCGGCTACCGTGTTGATGGCGCCATGCGTCATCACCATCGCGTCATGGGCGGCGAGCGCCTCGAATTTGTTGGGCGCAGAGGTGAAGGGCAGGCCGGTGCGCCGGGCTATTTCAGCTGCCACCCCTTCGGCAAAGCCGATGGGGGCGTTAAGGCCTGTGCCGACGGCTGTGCCACCCTGCGCCAGCTCCATCAGCATCGGCAGTGTGATCTCGATACGCTTGATCCCGTTCTCGATCTGCTGGGCGTAGCCAGAAAATTCCTGACCAAGGGTCAGCGGGGTCGCGTCCTGTGTGTGGGTGCGGCCGATCTTGATAATATCGCGCCAGGCATCGGCCTTGGCAGCGAGCGCTTGATGCAGATGCTTGAGGGCGGGCAACAGATGTTTCACCACCTCTTCGCCGGCGGCGATATGCATGGCGGTGGGATAGGTATCGTTCGACGACTGGCTCATATTGACGTGGTCATTGGGGTGGACGGGCTTTTTTGAGCCCATCACCCCGCCCAGCATCTCGATGGCGCGGTTGGAGATCACCTCGTTGGCATTCATGTTCGACTGGGTGCCTGAACCTGTCTGCCAGACGACCAGCGGAAAATGCGCATCAAGCTTGCTGTCGATCACCTCCTGAGCCGCCTTGACGATGATCTCGCCAATCGCCGGGTCGAGGCGCTTGAGGTTCATATTGGTCACCGCAGCAGACTGCTTGATGATGCCCAGCGCCCGGATAATCGATGCGGGCTGCTTCTCCCAGCCGATCTTGAAATTGCCAATCGAGCGCTGCGATTGCGCGCCCCAGTATTTGTCGGTTTCAACCTCGATCGGGCCAAAGGTGTCGGTTTCAGTGCGCGTTTTTGTCATCATCCGCTCATGGTTGTGATTAAGCAGGGAACGCCTGTCGGCGTGCTCAGACAGCCTAACATCAAAGGAGGTGCAGCGTCAGCGGGTGCAAGGCGCGGATTACTTCTTACGGAAATTATCGAGGCTGACGACGTCAGCGCTCTTGTTCTCGCTCACTGCCGGCTTTGCGTTATCGGTTCTCGTGTCGCTTGATTTCGCACCGTCCCGCGCCGGCAAGGTCGGCGGCTCGCTGCCCGCGCCTTTGGGATTGCCCGGGCGCTTCGTACGCTGCTCGCTTTTAGGGGCGAGCGGTACGGTCGAAAACTCCGGCTTTCCGCTTGTTGGCGCGGTCTCGTTCTCGGCAGCATCGCCCGTCATCACTTCAAATTTCAGCGCAAAATTGACCGAAGGGTCAAAAAACTGGGTGATAGCGTCGAAGGGGACCGTCAGGCGTTCGGGTGTGCCGGAAAAATGCAACGACACTTCGAACCCGGTAGGGTTGACCTGCAAATTACCGAACTGATGTTGCAGAATGATGGTCATTTCTTCGGGATATTGCTCGCGCAGACGCGGACTCAGCCGCACGCCACGGTATTTGGTGAGGAAGGTGATAAAAAAATGATGGTCGCCTGGCAGTTTTCCATCACGCGCCACGCCGCTCATGACGTGGCGAACCATCTGGCGCATGGCGTCCTGCGTGAGCAGATCGTAGCGGATTTGGTCTGCGGACAAAATGGTGATCTCGGCAGCGGATTCGTTAAAATTGGAGTGTGCGCGCTCTCGTTGGCTTGTGCAACCGATGAAAGGGAAGCAGCTTATGAAAAACCGACCAGATCGTAGCTGATATAAAAAAGAAGAGCGAAAGTGAGGGCTTCTGTTGCCAGGTGCCCTCGGACCCCGCCTGAAAGTGCTACCCCTCAGGACTTCAATACTGGAAGATCAAACCGCGTCACGCGGCCTGAGCAACCGGAGCATAGTTGTCATTCGCAACTACATGTTTGGCCCGATGACGGCGGAACCATGCCGAGCAAAAAAGCGATCTTTACACCCTCGTCGATCCTGTTTCGCCCCCGCCGAAGCCCATTGCCGGTCCTGGCCATGCGCTTGGGTGGAGGCGCCGGGTACCGCCCCCGGGTCCGATAGGCTTATTACACCGTTCATTTATCGCCATAGCCGACTTGCGCCGGCATTTGCACTATACGCATGAAAGTGGAAGATTTGAAGGCCGCAATCAAACTTGTCACGAAGGGCCGTTCGCGCCTGGCGGTAAGGCTCTACAGGCAAGGCGTCCAGCGCTGATCGGCTGGCGGTGTATGACGCTGATGTCCCGGGTTTGTGATCGGGATTGATTGGCACCATCGTGTCAACGATGCAACGATGTCGGTGCTTTTCAGGGGAGACTCCATGTTGTTCACGCGCCGCCTTTTCATTGCCGCCAGCTTTATCGCCTTTAGCCCGGCCATCGCCAAAGACGTGTCAATTTACACGGGTATTCTCAAGGGCGTAGCGGTAGGCGGTTATGATGTTGTTGCCTATTTCAACGCCGGCAAGCCGGTGAAAGGCAGCCCCGTATTCACCCATAATTACAAGGATAGCGAGTGGCGCTTCGCAAGTGAGGCGAACCGCGCGCTCTTCATTGCCGATCCGCAGAAATACGAGCCGCAATATGGCGGCCATTGCGCCTATGCGGCAGCCCGCAACTACAAGGCGTCCGGTGATCCGCAGGCGTGGAAGATCGTCGATGGCAAGCTCTATCTCAACTATGATCAGAGCATCAAAAAAATCTGGGAAAAGAACATTCCTGGCGAGGTTTCCAGTGCTGACCGCAACTGGCCGACCCTGGCATCAAAGCCGCAATAACAAGCGGTGGAAGGCGGGGGCGACGCTGTTTCTGCCGTTTGCCCGGCCATGCCTCCTCGGCTAGTTCTGTCAGCCGGGGAGAATCATCATGCGTCAATACCATGAGTTGATGGAGCGCATCCTGCGCGAGGGCGTCAGCAAGGCTGATCGCACCGGCACGGGCACGCTGTCGGTGTTTGGCCATCAGATGCGTTTTGATCTGACGGAAGGCTTTCCTCTCGTCACCACAAAGAAACTCCACCTCAAATCCATTGTGCATGAACTGTTGTGGTTTCTCGCCGGCGACACCAATGTTGCCTATCTGCGTGAGAACGGCGTGAGAATCTGGGATGAATGGGCCGATGAAGCGGGGGAGCTTGGCCCGGTCTACGGGCAGCAATGGCGCTCATGGCCGCTGCGCGATGGCGGAACGCTAGATCAGATTTCAACGGTGATCCACGATATCAAGACCAACCCCGATTCGCGCCGCCTCATCGTCAGTGCCTGGAACCCTGCGGATATTCCGGCGATGGCGCTGGCGCCGTGTCATTGCCTCTTTCAGTTCTACGTGGCGGATGGCAGGCTTTCCTGCCAGCTCTACCAGCGCTCGGCCGATGTCTTTCTCGGCGTCCCCTTCAACATCGCTTCCTATGCCCTGCTGACGGTGATGGTGGCGCAGGTATGCGGGCTGAAGCCAGGCGATTTCGTCCACAGCTTCGGCGATGTGCATCTTTATTCCAATCATCTCGAACAGGCGCATCTGCAATTATCGCGCGCGCCGCGCCCCCTGCCGCAGCTCGTACTTGACCCGGATGTGAAGGATGTTTTTGCCTTCCGCTTTGAGCATGTCCGGCTGGCGAATTACGAGCCGCATCCGCATATCAAGGCGCCGGTAGCTGTTTAGCCGGGTTTCACGGCGCGACGAATTCGAAGATGGTGTCGGCGAGATAATCAGCTGGCACCAGCAGGCGGTGGCCGAGATCATGCGTACCGGGCACTGCTGCCAGGATGTGGTGACGCGCCAGCGCGAGATCGCCGACAAGCACGGTCACAGCGATCGCCGCAGGGCGACGTTTGCGTTGGGACGGAGACAGAGACAGGCCGGGAAACTGCGCGGCAGCCTCGTCTGCAGTGATGACATGCACATGCCCGCCAGCACTTGCATAGCGCCGCTGATCATCCGGCTTGCCCCATAAGGCGGCACAACGGATGGCCGCATCGCCAGCGTCGTTATCAAGATAAGTCAGACCAAAAAGCCGCTCGGCCCCATTGGGATGGCGGCGCCATTCCGGCACCTCGACAAGGCCGCGCTTCATCTGCTGACAGAGAAAATGCGACAGGCGGGGGTGGGCAGCGTCGCTCAGCATGGCGAGCTTGACGATCGCTTCATCATGGCTGCCATCGGGCAGGGTGAGCGGGCGGCGGAAATCGATGATCCCGGTCATCGGCACATGAGCTGCGGCGATGTCGCGTTCAAGGTCGGTTGAATGAAGGGCTACCATGGCAATCCCCTCGCTCTCGGCGAGGGCGGCGCGCACGGGGCGGCCAAACAGAAAATGATCGACTGTTCCATCGTCGACGGCGGCAGAATCGCCAATCGTCATCAGCTCGAGAAGGCCGCCGGCAAACAATGCCAGACGGTTATGCGTGCCCCAGGGATGGCGCCCGAGCGGGGTGACAACAAAGCCGAGCGCCGCGAGGCGCTTGGCTGCGATATCGAGATCGGCAACGGTCAGCAGCGGATGGTCGATGCCGAAACTGGCGTTGGTGAACGCGCTCACTTGCTCTCGATATTGAGGGTGACGAAGCGCAGTTCGCCCTGCGCGTTGGCGACGAGGAAGAGAGCGGTCTTGCGCCCCTGACCACGAAGCGCGTCGAGGCGTTTCTGGACGTCAGCGGCGGAAGAGACTGTTTCCTGTCCCACTTCCGTGACGACGAGGCCCGCTTGCAGCCCGCGTTCGGCTGCCGGCGAACCGCCATCAACCTTGGTGATGACGACACCCTTGAGCTCGTCATTGATGCGGTAGCGCTTGCGCAATTCCTGCGTGATCCCTGACAGGGACATGCCCAGAATGCTGCGGCCGACGTCGGCAGGCGGCGGGGTCTTGTCGCCGGTCACGGGCTTGTCCTTGCGGTCGGGATCGTTCTCCTCAAGGCGACCAACGGTAATGTCGAGCGGTGTTTCCTTGCCGGTGCGAATGACAACAATTGGAACCGTCGTGCCATTGGGCGTTCCAGCGACAATGGTCGGCAATTCCCGCATCTCGGCGACATCGCGCCCGTTGAAGCGGATGATCACGTCGCCGGTCTTAAGGCCTGCCTTGGCGGCCGGGCCGTCCTTGGTGAGGCCCGCCACCAGCGCGCCACGCGCCTTGCCGATACCAAGATCGGTTGCCAGTTCATCCGTGATGGCCTGCAGGCGCACGCCGATCCAGCCGCGCCGCGTCTCGCCGAATTCGCGCAATTGCTGGACAACAGGCATGGCGAGATTGGCGGGAATGGCAAAGCCGATACCGATCGAACCGCCGCTTGGCGAGACAATGGCGGTGTTGATGCCGATCACTTCGCCATTGGTGTTGAACAGCGGTCCACCGGAATTGCCGCGATTGATCGGTGCGTCGGTCTGCAAATAGGAATCGTAAGGGCCGGAATTGATGTCACGATTACGCGCCGACAGAATGCCGGCCGTTACCGTGCCGCCGAATCCCAGCGGGTTGCCAATGGCCATCACCCATTCACCCACGCGCGCCTTGTCCGAATCGCCAAAGCGGGTTGCCTTGAGCGGCGAGGTCGGCTCCACCTTCAAAACAGCGATATCGAGGCGCGGGTCGCGGCCAAGAACAGTTGCCTTCAGGCGTTTGCCGTCATGAAATATCGCGTTGATTTCATCCGCGCCATCAATCACGTGGTTGTTGGTGACGATGATGCCCGAGGAATCGATCACGAAGCCCGACCCTTGCGAGGCGACACGGCGCTGCTCGTTTTGACCGCCACCGCCTCGACGCTGCCCGTCCTGATCGCCGAAACGGCGATTGAAGAATTCTTCCAGCAGTTCCTGACCAGGGACGCCGGGTGGCAATTGCGGCGTTGGTGAGGAGCGATTGGCCTCGACGCGGGCGCTGGTCGAAATATTGACGACCGTGTCGATGGTGTCGTCGACAAGATCAGCAAAATCGGCAGTGCGCGCGCGCTGGGCATGAGCTGGTAACCACAGCGTGGGGGCGGCGAGCAGCGCTGCCATGGCGAGCAACGCAAAACGGCCAGCCCGTTTGCGGCTCAGCAGTCCAAACTTCGATATCATCGCACGCTCCTGATCAAGGCCTCGCTCACGAGGCAGAGAATAGCTGAAATTTCGATGCGTTTGCATCACGTCTTGTTGGTCAAAAGGTGGCGGCCCCTGGCGTTACTCAGTCACCACGGCTGCCGGCTCATGCACCCGACATTACCTATCCGAGTATTTGCCAGACGATAAACAGTCCGAGCAAGGCTGTCAGCAGGCCAATGATTCGCAACGCCTCGTCGGGCGTTTCGAGAATCCGGACGACCTGGCGCTTCATCTGCGGAGCGAAGAGGGCATAAATCACGCCTTCAATCACCAGTACCAGCCCCAGCGCCGTCGCAAAATATTGCAGCATGGCTCACTCTGCATCGGCAAAACGTGTGTTATGCGTCAATTGGCCGGCTTCTCGCTTAACCCGGGGTTTTCGAAGAAGCGGAAGAAATCCGAGCGGGGCGACAGGACATAGCTTGTATCCTTGCCTTGCAGAGATGTTTCATACGCACGCATCGAGCGATAGAATACGAAGAAGTCGGGATCCTTTGAAAACGCGTCCGCGAAGGTCTTGTTGCGCAGCGATTCGCCTTCGCCGCGGCGGATTTCCGACTGGCGCTGGGCGTCGGCACGCAGGACAACCGCCTGGTTCTCAGCTTCGGACTTGATACGACGCGCTTCCTCCTGGCCACGGGCGCGCAAATCGGTTGCCTCGCGCTGGCGGTCTGAGCGCATGCGCTCATAGGTACGACTGGAGATTTCATCGGGCTGATCGGCACGACGGATGCGCACGTCAACAAGCTCGATGCCAAGGGCGCGGATCTGCGGGATCGCCTGATCCTCGATTTCCTTCATGATCTCGGCGCGCCGTTCAGCAAGCACTTCGTTGAAGGGGCGCTGGCCGATGATACGGCGGATGGACGCTGAAAGGATCGGCTCGATGCGGGCGCCCGCAGCTGGAATATTTCCTCCCACCGCCTGGTAGAAGCGCTTGGTATCGGTCACCCGCCAGCGGGCGACAGCATCGACGACAAAGCGGCGTTGCAGGGAATCGGTAATTTCCAGCTCCGGCGTCTGCAGCGGAATCAGACGATTCTCGATATAGACGACATTCTGGAAGGGTTCAGGAAATTTCAGAAAGAGGCCGGGTTTCTGGTCAACCTTGCGGATCTCACCGAACTGCAAGAGCAGCGCCTGCTGTGCCTCGCGTACGATATAAACGCAGCGCGTCCCCAGAAAGACCGCAACGCCAAGGGCAATCGTAACGCCAATCAAACGGGCCTGGTTCATGGCCGGCTCCCCTGGGTTGGTTGCGGGGAAGCGGGGCGACGTGCCTCGGGCAGGGGCAGATAGGGCTGGACATTGTTGCCGCCGGCGCCGCCGTCGATGATCGTCTTGCTCGCACCTGACAGCACGCGCTCGATGGTCTCGAGATAAATGCGCTGGCGGGTCACATCCTTGGCATTCTTGTATTGGTCATAGACGGCAAGAAAGCGCGAGGCCTCGCCTTCCGCCTCGGCTGCAATGCGCTTGGCGTAGGAATCGGCTTCCTGGAACTGCTGCACCACGTCGGCGCGTGCGTTGGCGAGCAATTGATTGGCATCGCGGCGCGACTGGTTCTGGAAGGTCTGGGCGTCCTGTGCGGCCTGCTGGACGTCGTTAAAGGCTTCTCTCACCTGCGGCGGAACTTCGGGGCGCGAGACCGATACGGCGTTGATCTGGATGCCGGCACTGTAGGAATCGAGTGTTTCCTGCAGGATGCGGGTGACTTCACCCTGGAGGATTGCCTGTCCCTTTGTGATGATATCCTCGGCATTATTGCGCCCGACGACTTCGCGCATGGCGCTTTCGGCGACCGCGCGCACGGCGTCCTGCGGTGCGACAATTCTGAACACGAAGTCCTGCGGCCGGTCAGGGCGGACCGACCACGAGACGGTGAAGCCGACGGAAACAATATTCTCATCCTTCGTCAGCATCAGCGCTTCATCCGGCAGTTCCTGTCGGCCATTGCCACGCGAGCGAAAGCCGATTTCCTCCTGGTTGACGCGGGTGACGCGCACCGTCTGCACCTGCTCGACCGGCCACAGGATAAAGTTGAGGCCGGACTGGCGCGGCGGCGCCTGGTAGGCACCGAAACGGGTGACAATACCCACCTCGTCAGGTTGAACAGTGAAGGCAGAGTTGAACAGCCAGATCACGCCGAGGCCGGCGATAATCAGCGCGATCAGCCCGCGTCCGCCATTGTCGCCAACCGGCAGAAATTTCTTGAGCTGGGCCTGGGCGCGACGAATGACATCATCGAGGTTGGGTGGCGTTGGACCATTATTAGGTCCTTGCGGGCCCTGACCCCACGGCCCACGCGGCCCCTGGCCCCATGGCCCGCCGCCATTGCCGCCGCTCTGATTGCTCCAAGGCATTCATGTCCCTTTCGGCGGGAGTTCCCGCTCAATCGATCATCCTGTTGCGCAGCGGTTATAAAGGCAGATCGACGGGCGTCAATCTCGCTTCTGCGACTTTAGGCGTAGAGATGTGGATGCCATAGCGGTATGTCAACCACCAGATCACTCAAATCGCGCCATGCCGTCGTGTGTTGTCCTCATTCATCACCGTCCAGACGGTCAAGCACACGATATGTGGTTGCAGCCGAATCGCGGTCGCTTGAGCGCAGCCGGTCGGTCAGGATGGTTTTCCACTCGCTCTCGATGATGGCTGGAAACAGCGCGTCGCCGACAGGGGTGGCATGAACGGTGGTCATGTAGAGCCGGTCCGCCAGATCAATGGTCTGCCGATAGATCTCGGCGCCGCCAGCGACGATGATTTCCGATACATTCGTCTGGCGTGCCGCTGTCTCGGCTTCGCTGATTGCCTGATCGATACTGTCAACGACGATGACGTTATCAGCGGTGAAATTCTTGTCCCGCGTGATGATGATATTGGTACGCCCCGGCAAGGCCTGGCCAATCGACTGGAACGTCTTGCGGCCCATGATCACCGGTTTGCCCCAGGTGACGGCCTTGAAGCGCTTGAGGTCGGTCGACAGGCGCCAGGGCATGCGATTATCGGCGCCGATCACGCCATTTTCGGCAACAGCGACAATCAGGGCCAGGGCTGGTTCGAGGTCGGCTGGAGGAGGCATAAGGCTCCCGTTCGAGATCGTTGATCAGGGCAGTGATGAAGGTAGTGAGGCAGCCCTGCTGCTCATGTCCGTATATGAGTATCGCTATGATTCTGTTCTAATAAACAGTCCAAATATGTCGAGCATTATAATGACTAAGGAGAGCAAGGGATCATTCTTCACAACACAGCAGCAGCACGCCTGACGGGGTATCGTTGTTCGATTAACGCGCCGCCACGGCGCCTGATGATGCAGGCGGCCTGGGGAGCGCTGACGTATCAACGTCGCTATCCAACAACAACTCAACGTCGCTATCCGACAACAACAATGTGTAATTGTCGTGGCCCATGGGCGCCGAGAAGAATTTTCTGTTCGATATCCCCTGAACGCGAGGGTCCGGTGACGAAATTCAGGGTGCGCGGCATCTTGCCGCGCCCGTAACGCGAGCGCAGGCGGTCCCATACACTCTCGTAATCGCCGACGATATCCTTGGCGTCGATAAGAACGATGTGGGTGTCGGGCAGGAAATTCAGTGTCGTCGGATTGTCGTTGCCGGACACCAGCGCCAGCGTCCCGGTTTCGGCAACGCCGGCCAGCGCATGCGACAGCCCGACGAGATCGTTTCCATCCGAACGCCCGCTGCGATGCTCAAGGGTCTTCTGCCTGTCCCAGGGGATCGCCGTGAAGATCGCGTCCTCGCCATGGCGCAACGCCATGGGCAGATTGTGCGCGCGCAGGAAGCCGGCGAGAGCATCGGGCACCTCGTCGAGGCTGGCGACGCGGGCAATGCTGGCGCTCACCGCTTCAGCCATCTTTATGAAGAGCGCCACCTGCTCGGCCGGCGGCAGATCGGCACGCTTGGGGATGAGACCGCGCGGCGAGCGCATGAGGCGCTGCTCGACGACGTCGCGGCGCGTCGGCTCGCGCCCGGTCACGCCAAGCGAGCGGCGGATGGTGGCAAGGATATCGTCACGTGCGCTCATCGGTTCAAAGCTCGCCGTCTCATGTGCGTGGGCGCTTGGCCCATGCGGCCTGAAAGGTCGCTCCGGCAGGGGCCGGCAGATCGCGGTATTTGGTCCAGCCGCCGGCCAGTGGCAGCCAGGAGAAGCGGCCCCTGGCCTTGCCGGCAAATCCCAGCACCAGCATGCCGATGCGGGTCGCGAGGTGATAAAGCCATGGTCTTGTGGCGAAGAAAGCCCAGACACTGAGCCCGGCGCGGAAGGTGGCCGGCGACAGATTGCGCTCGAATTCGCGTTCGCGCCAATGGCGCATCATCTTGGGCAGCGGGATCATCATCGGGCACACGCTCTCGCAGCGCCCGCAGAAGGTGGAGGCGTTGGGCAGGTGGCCGGCCTTGTCAACGCCGAAGAGGGAGGGGGTCAGCACTGCCCCCATCGGGCCTGGATAGACCGAGCCGTAAGCATGACCGCCGACCGCGTGATAGACCGGGCAATGGTTCATGCAGGCGCCGCAGCGGATGCAGCGCAGCATGTCCTGGAATTCGGAGCCGAGCATCGAGGAGCGGCCATTATCAAGCAGGATGACATGATATTCTTCCGGCCCGTCGGGATCGCCGGGGCGGCGCGGGCCCGTCGATAGCGTCGTGTAGACGGAAAAATCCTGCCCTGTCGCCGAGCGCGCCAGCACGCGCAGGATCTGCGACACGTCGTCCAGCGTCGGCACCAGCTTTTCAATGGAGGCGATGACGATGTGAATGCGCGGCAGCGTCTGTGTCAGATCGCCATTGCCCTCGTTGGTGACGATGATCGAGGTGCCGGTTTCGGCGATGAGGAAATTGGCGCCGGTGACGCCGATGTCTGATTTGAGGAATTTGTCGCGCAGGACGGCGCGCGCTTCGCCCAGCAGGCTTTCCGGCTCGTCGAGATTGCGCTCCGGCGCCAGATGGGTATGGACGCGGCGAAAATCGGCCTCCACCTGCTCTTTGAGGACGTGAACCGCCGGGGCGATGATGTGCGAGGGGTGCTCGCCCCTGAGCTGGATGATGTACTCGCCGAGGTCCGTTTCAATCGGATCAACGCCGGCCGCGCTCAGCGCCTCGTTGAGGTTGATCTCCTCCGAGATCATCGACTTGCCCTTGGTAACGGTGCGGGCGTTGACGCGCTTGCAGATGTCGAGGACGACGGAGCGCGCTTCCTCGCTGTTGCGGGCAAAATGCAGGAGGCCGCCGGCAGCCGTCAGATTGGCTTCATAGGCCTCAAGATAGAGATCGAGATGGGCGAGCGTGTGGTTCTTGATGTCGCGGGCATTGGCCCGGAGCTGGTCGAATTCGGGCAGGCGGTCGGCTGCAGCCTTGCGCTTGCCGATGAAGCCCGCTTCGACATTGTGCATGGCACGCTGGAGCTGTTCGTTACCCAGTGCCTCGACGGCATTTTCCTTGAAGGTCTCGGTGGTGAGAAACATGACTCAGTTCTCCGCGCCGTGATCGGCTTCGCCGATGGGCGGGCCGTCGGTCATGCCGGCGAGCACTTCGGCGACATGACGCACTTTAATGCGCTCGCCATAACCCTCGCGTTGCAGTTTTCCGGCCATGTTCATCAAGCATCCCATGTCGCCGGCAAGAAGCAGGTCGGCGCCGGTTGCGGCGATATCCTCGGCCTTCTTTCCAACGATCTTGTTGGAGATATCGGAATATTTGACACAGAACGTGCCGCCGAAACCGCAACACACCTCGCTGTCGCCCATCTCCGTGAGGCTGAGGCCGGTGACGCTTTTCAGCAAGGCGCGTGGCTGGCGCTTGATGCCGAGTTCGCGCAGGCCTGAACAGCTGTCATGGTAGGTCGCGGTGGCAGCGAGGCTGGCGTTGACCTCGCGCATGCCTCGCACATCGGTGAGGAAACTTACCAGTTCGAAGGTCTTGGCGGCGAAGGCGTTGGCGCGGGCAGCCTGCATCGGATCATCGGCAAAGAGTTCCGGAACATGGCTTTTCAGCATGCCGCCGCACGATCCGGATGGCGCCACGACATAATCATAAGCTTCAAACGTATCCAGAATGCGGGTGGCGATCGCCCGGGCGGTGGCGCGATCACCTGAATTGAACGCAGGCTGGCCGCAGCAGGTCTGGCCGGCAGGCACGTCGACGACGCAGCCTGCTTCTTCAAGCAGCTTCACCGCCGCAAAGCCGACGCTCGGGCGAAACATATCGACAAGACAGGTGACGAACAGGGCGACGCGAGGGTGCTTTGCAGCGGACATGAACGGCCTGTCTCCGGTTGGTCGGCATCGTAAACAATCAAGTCGGGCGGAGAGTGGCTGAAAGCGGGAGCTACCGCAAGCCGGCTGAGGAGCCCGGGTGCAAGTGATGGTTAGCCCACGGGGCGCAACGCCTCGATCAGCATATGGCCCTCGACACCTTCGCCAAGCGCGGCCTCGATCGAAAAGGCCTGTTCGAGGGTTTTTTGCGACAGAGCCTCGCGCGGCGCGGCGCAGGCAAGCAGGCGTCCCTCCTTCAGGACGGCGATACGATCGGCAAAGCGCGCTGCGAGATTGAGGTCGTGCAGAATGGTGAGCGTGGTGAGCCCGTGTTCCCGGGTGAGGCTGCGGACGGTTTCCATCACCTGCAACTGGTTGCGGATGTCGAGCGCGCTCACCGGCTCGTCAAGAAAGAGGAATTGCGGGTCGCTGGCCATCACCTGAGCCAGAAAAACCAGCTGGCGCTGGCCGCCGCTGAGTGCGCCCAGAGGGCGGGTTGCCAGATGCGCGATGCCAAGGCGCTCCAGCGCGCTCCCTGCCGCCGCAAGATCAGCTTCGCCAACGCGGTAGTGCAGCTGCTTCAGGCGGCCGAGAAGGACGGTCTCAACCACGGAGAGTGCGGCGCGCACGCCGATATCCTGTGGCATATAGCCGATATGCGGGGCCGTCCCGGTCAACGCTTCAAGCGTAATTGATCCGCTGCTTGGTACAAATCCGGCAAGAGCTTTCAGGAGCGAGCTTTTTCCCGAACCGTTAGCGCCGATCACGGCCAGTATCTCACCGGGACGGGCGATAAGATCGACATCGCTCAGGGCGATCAGCCTGCCATAGCGCACGCCCAGCCCCTCAGCTTTCAGCATCACCAGAAACTCCGCCGCGAACCGATGATGAGCCAAACAAGAAACGGCACGCCGATCAGCGCGGTCACGATGCCGATGGGGATGAGAGCGCCCGGTACCAGCGTCTTGCTCGCGATCGAGGCAAGCGACAGAACGAGTGCACCAAAGAGCGCTGAGAGCGGCAGTAGGCCGCGTTGATCCTCGCCAACCAGCATGCGCGCCATATGGGGCGCGACAAGGCCGATGAAGCCGATGGTGCCGACGAAGGCGACGGCGATCCCGGTCAGGGCCGAGATCACCACAAAGGCGCGAAGCCGTAATGCCCGCACGTTGACGCCAAGGCCGACTGCCCGTTCATCGCCAAGTTTCAAGGCCGTGAGGCGCCAGACATCGGCGGTGATCATCGGCAGGCAAAGTAGAATGGTAAGCAGCAGAAGGTAAAGCTTCGACCAGCTTGCTTTCTGCAGGCTGCCGAAGAGCCAGAAGACGATCTGTTGCAAGGCTTCGGGCGAGGCGATGAATTGCAGCAGAGCCAGCAGCGCCTGTAACAAAAACAGCAATGCTATGCCTGCCAGGATGAGGATTTCCGGCGTCGCGCCACGCAAGCTCCCTATCGCATAGACGCAGGCTGAGGCAAGGCCGGCGAAGAAGAAGGCGGAGAGGGGAATGGCGGTTGCTTCCGATATCGGCAGAAGCGGCCCGATCACGATCACCAGCGCGGCACCGAAGCCGGCACCAGCCGAGATGCCGAGCGTGTAGCTTGAGGCGAGCGGGTTGTTGAGGATGGTCTGCATCATGGCGCCGGTGAGCCCCAGCGACGCACCGACGGCAAGCGCCATGAGGGCAGCCGGCAGGCGGATCGACCAGATGATGGCATCCACCGTCCGGTCCGCGGCAAGGCCCAATGCGGAACGCGCTACCGCTGCCAGCGGCAGCAGCGCCGGGCCGGTGGCGATATCGACGAGCAGGCTCAACGCTACCGCCGCCGTCGCCGCGAGGCCGACGATGAGGCGGGTGCGCGCGTGATGGCGATAAGCGGCGCCGACCGCGCCAGTGACCGGGGCGGCGCCTGAAATCGATTGAACCTTGCTCATGGCGTCAGGGGCAGCATCCATGTACCGGCGAACGGCACAGGAAGGAAGCGCTCATGGTAGTCGCGTAGCGATTGCACCGGATCGATATCCTCGAAGACGTCTGGATAGAGGCGCTTGGCGATGAACTGCATGGCGGTGAAGTCGAACAGGGTGCGCGCCAGCCCATGCTCGATGGCGTTGATATTGCCGGTCTTGACGGCGGTCAACTCCGCCCAGCCCGGCCGCGCCGCATAAGGGGCAACGCTGGTGCGCGTCGTCTCGGCGTCGGTGTCGTAGCCGGTTTTGACGGCAAGCGGTCGGTTGCCCCAGGAGGAGCCGGCGATGAGGATCAGGTCGGGGTTTTCGGCGATGACCGTTTCAGGATTGAGCGGGCCCCAGGCTCCGGGAATTCTCCCGGTGGCGATATTCACCGCGCCCAGCGTGGTGAGGACCTTGCCCCACATGGTGTTGTTATAGCTGTTGCCGATGGCGCTGGCGCCGCCCTGGCCAAGTTCGACATAGGCTTTGGGGTTTTTGATCTTGGAACGGGCGATACGCGCCAGGATGTCGCGATATTGCTGTTCGTAGAAAGTCGCCAGTTCCTCGGCCCGCTTTTCGGCCTGCATGACCTTGCCATAAGCCCTGGTGGAGGCGAGGTGGCGCTCCAGCACCTGCGCGTTATAGTCGATGACGATGATCGGGATGCCGGCCGCCGTGATCTGCTCGACCTGGGTCTGGGCTGCCTTGAAGCCCCATTCGGCCATGAAGACGACATCGGGCCTGAGGGCGATCACCTTCTCGGCGCTGAAGGTATTGTTTTCGATATCACCGACATCGGGCATGGCCTGAAGGTTGGGGATGACCTTCGCATATCTGGAGAAGATGGCCGGCCGCCAGCCTTCCCATGGCGTGCGTGACATACCGACAACTTTTTTCCACCCTTCGACGCCGGCGATGGCGGTGAATTCCTCGTAATTGAAGGTCACAATCACGCGGGAAACCGGATGTCCGACTTTCACTTGGCGTCCGATGGCGTCGGTAATGTCCAACGCGTGCGCCTGTACAGGCAGGGAACAGGCAGCGGAAAGTGTAGGGATACTGGCTGCGAGCAGCAGAGTTCTGCGGTTGATCAGCATGATGGCCTCCAGACGAAAAGGTCCGCGCGGTAAATTGAGGATGTGGTGGGGAGCGTCGGAGCGATCCGACGGGCTCATGACCGGGACGGGCGAATGAGCAAGCGACCGGTCTCGCCGGCGCTCACATCAGGCCTTCAGAAATGTCAGACGATGGGTGGAGCGCGCGCGGCCTGCGGCCGGCCGGCGCGTCCGGGCGGCTCTCTTTGCGGCTCAGTCAGCGCATTATTGTCAACGAGAACGAAATTGCCGACCGGAGCAAAGGCTGATTGCGATATTGCCAGTACCGGCGCCGCCAGGGCACTGCGGCAGGTGGCGATACACATGATGTCGCATTGGTAATGAAGCGGCTGCGGCGCGTTGTCCGGGCTCTGGCGTTCGGCGCTGCTCAGACAGATGACGGCCCCTGAAAGCGGATCGGCGGCGGCCTGAATTGTAGCCGCGAGCGGCGACAGAATCGCCTGAATCGACAGGGCAAGCACCAGCAGCATTGCTGCCATTTGCCGTGTGACCACGCGTAGCTTCATCGCCATCCGTCCCATGGGAGTTTCATAGCCGGGGCGCGATCGCATCGTCAATCAGGGCGGTTCATCAATCGCCTTGCGCGCTACGATGGCGACGGCTAAGGCCGATACGGGTTCTGCCACCATTGAGCGTCATGACCGAGGATTATTATCATCCATTGCGCCGGCAAGTGCTGGACGAGGTGCATGCGCGCCCCTTCCAGCTGACGCGGGCGCCGCGTCGCTTCCTGCATGCAGCCTTCACCATCGATCAGGCCGGAGGTGAGGCGGCGGTGCAGGCGCTCGATCACTGGTGCGCGACGACCGGCGGCGAACGCCCGGCGCCTGGCGCCAATTTTCACCGGATCGCCTTTCCCTCCGCCCGGCTGCGCTGGGAGCGTCATACCGAATTCACGACCTATACCTGGGACACGGCGTGCACGGCTGATGAACCGTTCGGCTGGCCGCTCGCGGAGGCAAGCCCGGTGGGTGAAGCCTTGCCGGCTCCCGGGCCTTTGCTTGCTGCGGTTGATCTGGTGATTATCGGGGCTGACGGCGCACCCGATGATCTGTCGGGGTTATTTGACCAGACGTCGCTGTGTGTTGCCAGCGTCCATGATGGCGCGGCGCGGATCATCACCGATTTTCGTCAGGATGCGCGGGGGTCGACACGTATTCTGGTGATTGATCGCGGGCTTCATCCGCAGGTGGCCGGAGCGCTGGTGCAGCGGCTTCTGGAGATCGAGACGTATCGGACATTCGCCCTTCTCGGCCTGCCCGAGGCAATGCGCAGCGCGCCGGTTGTGGGGCGCATCGAGACCGAACTGGTGCGCGTCACGGGGCAGATGAGAGCGCCGTCCGATCTGGCTGATAATTCAGTGCTTCTCGATGGTCTGATGGCGCTTGCTTCCGAGCTTGAGGCGGAGGCTGCGATCTGCGCCTATCGCTTCGGGGCGACGCGGGCCTATGACGCCATTGTCCGCAGTCGTCTTGATGTCGTGGGTGAACAGCCGGTTGAAGGCTATCTGACTTGGAAAGCCTTCCTCGACCGGCGGATGGCACCGGCGATGAGGACGTGTCAGACGGTTGCCGATCGCCAGGCGGAACTGGCGCGCAAATTATCGCGGGCCGCTAACCTCTTGCGCACGCGCGTTGATATCGAGGTCGAGCAACAGAACCGGTCGGTCCTGCAGGCGATGAATGAGCGGGCACGGCTGCAACTGAGGCTGCAGCAGACAGTTGAGGGCCTCTCGGTCGCCGCTGTCAGCTATTATGTCGTGGCACTTATAGGAGTGCTGTTCGAGGGCGCGCGCGATGCCGGTCTCACCACCGCAGAGCCGGGAATTCTGTCAGCGCTCGCTGTGCCTGTGGTAATTGGCACCATCTGGCTGATCGTGCGCCGTATCAGGCGCAAGCATAGCGAATGAGCGGTTTTCAGCAGCGACGATAGGTGAAGGTCAGGGGAGCGCTATTAGATGGTCCGCCTTTCACGAAGCGCTCGGTAGATTGAAATACGTCGCGGCTCTGGAAGGTCGCCTCATAGGCATAGACCGTGTCGCGACTAGTGATGAGGGCGGTCACCCGGTTGGCGCTGGCGCTGACCGAGACGGGCTGCGGGCGGCCATTGTTGAGGCGCTGTTCGGTATAGGTCCAGGCCGAACCATTGCGAGAAAACTGTACCCAGTTGGCGCAGCCATTATCATGGCTCCACCGGCCCTCGATCCAGTCGGCGGCGCCCTGCGCGCTCGCCTGCACGCATAATACCGCCAGGCAAATCACCACATAAACCGCGCGCATTGATTTGATGCCCCCGCACAAGAATCAGAGGTCAGAAGTTAGCCGCGCTGACGGAGCGTGACAATCAGCGAGCAAACTCGGCGCGTGTGAAACCCTGCAGATACAGAAGCGCCGTCAGATCTCCATGCTCGATGCGAATGGCGCAGGCCTCAGCCACTTTCGGCTTGGCGTGGAAGGCGACACCGAAGCCGGCGGCATTCAGCATGGGCAGATCATTGGCCCCGTCGCCGACGGCCAGGGTCTCGTCTGGCTGAAGCGACAGCTGCAGTGCAAGCGCGCCAAGCGCCTGACGTTTGGCCTCAGCGCCAAGGATCGGGTCAGCAATTTTGCCGGTGAGCTTGCCATCGGCGACGATCAAGGTGTTTGAGCGGTGTTCGTGGAAACCAAGGCGTGTGGCGATCGGCCCGGTGAAGAGCGTGAAACCACCCGAGACGAGCGCGGTGTAGACGCCGCTTGCACGCAGGGTGGCCACAAGCACGGGTCCACCCGGCATCAGCTCGATGCGCTCGGCGATGATCTTGTCGATGGTCGCGACAGGAAGGCCTGCGAGCAGCGCCACCCGTTCCCGCAGCGCCCCTTCGAAGGGGATTTCGCCGCGCATGGCCTGTTCGGTGATGGCGGCGACGCGGGGCTTCAGATCAAGCTCGGCTGCCAGTTCGTCGATACATTCCTGGCGGATCATGGTTGAATCCATATCGGCCAGAAACAATTTCTTGCGCCGATGGATGGCGGGAACAATGGCGATATCGATCGGTTCATGGCAAAAGCGGGCGCGAAGATCATCGCCGAGCACTGTGATCGCTTCGGCACGCGCATTGGTCGGCGTGAAGGCGATTTCAGCGGCTATTCCTTCATCAAGCTGGCGCGGGGCGGCGGCCTGCGGCAGATGAGACCCCATGGCCGCGATATGACCTGCCGTCAGGCAGGGGCGCGCCGGGTCACAGAAAGATATCAGAACGTGGGTCATCGGGATTGGAGATTGACGGGTTTGCGGGCGGATCGGAATTGGCGCGGGCTTGCTATTGCAGGTCCGACCGCGAGCGGCAAGTCGCGGCTGGCGCTTGATTGGGCTTCTTCTCATGACGGCATCATCATCAATGCCGATGCCATGCAGGTTTATAGCGATCTGCGGGTCATTACCGCGCGCCCCGGCGCGGCCGACGAGGCAATCGTCCCGCACCGGCTCTATGGTATCGTCGACGGGTCGCAGGCCGGTTCGGCGCAAATCTGGGCGGAGCGGGCCTGCGCCGAAATTGCAGCGGCGCGAGCTCAAGGCGCCATGCCGGTGCTGGTCGGTGGCACCGGGCTTTATTTCCGCGCCCTTTTCGAAGGGCTTGCCGATTTGCCGGACATTCCCGAGGCCATCCGTCGGAAATGGCGCGAACGGGCGACAGACGAAGGAAGCATGGCGCTCCATGCGGAATTGCGCCGGCGCGATCCGGCGATGGCGGCGCGATTGCGGCCAAGCGATGCGCAGCGCGTGACGCGGGCGCTTGAGGTGATTGACACGACGGGGCGCTCGCTGGCGGCCTATCACGAGGCTGCCACCACAGGGCTTGAAGATCCGGCAGGGTGGGAGCGAGTGTGTCTGCTGCCGGAGCGTGAGAAATTGCATGGCGCGATCGCCGCGCGCGTGCGCGCCATGATCGCTCATGGCGCCGTTGGCGAAGTCGAGGCCCTGCTGGCGCGCAAGCTCCATCGGGCGCTGCCGGTGATGAAGGCGATCGGTGTCAACGAGCTTGGCGCCTATCTCGCGGGCGAGGGCACGCTTGATGAAGCTCAAATGCGGATGATGGCTGCTACCCGACGCTATGCCAAGCGCCAAGTGACCTGGATGCGCACCCAGATGGCCGATTGGCGGGTGCTGGGGTCAGCTGCGGCGATGTGACCCGTACTAGCCTTGGCCTGATGCTCATGGCAGGAAGGAGCATCACGGATGACATGATTCTGGAAAGACAAGACCATGGCTGGAGCTTGTACCGCGGGCGTCGATACCGGATTTGTCGCACTTGGCTATGGCAAGGTGGCGGTGCTGGGCGTGGTGCAGGGCATCACGGAATTGCTGCCGATTTCTTCCACCGCCCATATGCGGATCGTTCCGGCATTTCTTGGCTGGCAGGATCCGGGTTCTGCCTTTTCGGCTGCCATGCAGCTTGCGGCCCTTGGCGCTGTCATCTCGTATTTCTGGCGCGATGTGGTGGGGGTGAGCGCAGGCGCCATGCTCGCCGTGGCGAAACGTGATTTCAAGGACGCCAATTTTCGCTTCGCGCTGGGTGTGACGCTTGCCACCGTCCCTGTCGTTGTCTTCGGTCTGGCGTTGTCTGGCGTACTCAACCAGTGCAATTCACCGTTGAGAAGCCTTGAGGTGATCGGTACGGCCTCGATCGTCATGGCACTGCTGCTGGCGGCGGCCGAGATCGGCGCCAAGCATGTCCGTGTCGTCGAGAACTCGACGCTGCGTGATCATCTGCTGATTGGTCTGGCGCAGGCAGGCGCGCTCATCCCCGGCGTCTCGCGCTCGGGCTCGACGCTGACGGCGGCGATGTTTCTCGGCTTCAAACGCGAGGAAGCGGCGCGCTTCTCCTTCCTCCTTGGGCTGCCGGCGATCACGCTGGCGGGGGTGAAGGAATTATGGGTTCTCGCTCGCGCCGGTCTGAGCATCGAGGGCTGGTCGGTGCTGCTGGTTGGGCTCATCGTCGCCAGCATCGCCGCCTATGCGGCGATCTATCTGCTGATGGCCATCGTCGAGCGCTTTTCCTCCTGGCCCTTCGTCATCTACCGGGCGGGCATGGGGACGCTGCTGCTGGCGGGGGTATATTGGGGGTGGTTGGGGTAGGCTTGGACGCCATATCCAGCTTGACGCCCGCCAGCCTCTCGTCTAGCCTCACGCTGTCAACAACGGACCTTTCCAAATGTCTATGCAACTTATTGTAAGGTGGCGCGCTGCAACGTGACGAGAAATCGTTACGAAGGCTGGCGCGCAAATCAGGGCTCCCTCGGGGGCCTTTTTTGTTGCCTTAAATCGTTCTGCCGATCTGCTGATGAGGGAAATTGAGATGGCCAAGGAGATGAGCGGCGCCGAAATGGTGATCGAGGCGCTGAAGGATCAGGGCGTCACCGAGATTTTCGGCTATCCCGGCGGCGCGGTGCTGCCGATCTATGACGCGCTTTTCCAGCACAACAGCGTCCGCCACATCCTGGTGCGCCACGAGCAGGGCGCGGTGCATGCGGCGGAAGGCTATGCGCGCTCGTCGGGCAAGGTCGGCGTGGTACTTGTCACGTCCGGGCCAGGGGCGACGAACGCGGTGACCGGGCTTGTCGATGCGCTGATGGATTCAATCCCGCTCGTCGTCATCACCGGTCAGGTGCCAACCCATCTCATCGGCACCGATGCGTTCCAGGAATGCGATACGGTCGGCATCACACGGCCGGCCACCAAGCACAATTATCTGGTAAAGGATGTCGCCGATCTGCCGCGCATCCTCCATGAGGCGTTCACCGTCGCCGCTACGGGCCGGCCGGGGCCGGTTGTCATCGACATTCCGAAGAATGTGCAGTTCGCGCTTGGTGTTTACAAAAACTACAAGGATGTGCCGCACAAGACCTATCGTCCCAAGCGCGACCCCGAGGATCAGGCGATCGCGCGGGCGCTCGATCTCATGGCAGCCGCCAGGCGGCCGATTTTCTATACGGGCGGCGGCATCATCAATGCCGGTCCGCAAGCAGCGGCGAATTTGCGCAAGCTCGTGCGCCTCACCGGCTTTCCGATCACCCAGACGCTGATGGGGCTTGGCGCCTATCCACATTCGGATACGCAAAATCTCGGCATGCTTGGCATGCACGGGACGTATGAGGCCAATATGGCGATGCATGATTGCGATGTCATGATCGCGCTTGGCGCACGCTTTGATGACCGCATCACCGGCAGGCTCGATGCATTTTCGCCCGGCTCGAAAAAGATCCATGTCGATATCGATCCGGCCTCCATCAACAAGAACGTGAAGGCGGATGTGCCGATCATCGGCGATGTCGGCGTGGTGCTGGAAAAGCTGCTGGCTGGCTGGAAGAAGCGCAAGCTGCAGGCAGACAAGGCGGCTCTGAAAAACTGGTGGGCGGCGATCAAGGGCTGGCGCCAGCGTGATTGCCTCAGCTATCGCCGCAAAAGCGATGTCATCATGCCGCAATATGCCATTGAGCGGCTTTATGCGCTCACCAAAAAGCATGACACCTACATCACCACTGAAGTTGGCCAACACCAGATGTGGGCGGCGCAATATTTCCATTTCGAGGAGCCGAACCGCTGGATGACCTCGGGCGGGCTTGGCACCATGGGCTATGGCTTGCCGGCGGCGATCGGGGTGCAGATGGCGCACCCGAAAGCGCTTGTCATCGACATTGCGGGAGAGGCCTCGATCCTGATGAACATGCAGGAGATGTCGACGGCGGCGCAGTATCGTTTGCCGGTCAAGATCTTCATCCTCAACAATCAGTATATGGGCATGGTGCGGCAATGGCAGGAATTGCTGCATGGGTCGCGCTATTCGGAAAGCTACAGCGAAGCGCTGCCGGATTTCGTCAAGCTGGCGGAAGCCTACCATGCCAAGGGCATACGCTGCTCGGACCCGGAGAAACTCGACGCGGCGATCAACGAGATGATCGCTTATCCCGGCCCCGTCATCTTCGACTGTCTGGTGGACAAGATGGCCAATTGTTTTCCGATGATCCCGTCGGGCAAGGCGCATAACGAGATGATCCTCAACGAGGAGGCCGGCAGCGATATCGGTGGCGTCATCGATGCCAAGGGCCGGCAATTGGTGTGAGTGAGCCCCCAATGTTCACCCTTGCGGAACTCGAGTCAGCTCATCGCACCGTCGAGGCAGCCATGCCCGCAACGCCCCATTTTGCCTGGCCCTTGCTGGCGGAGCGACTTGGGACGCAAGTGATCGTCAAGCACGAGAACCATACGCCCACCGGCGCCTTCAAGGTGCGCGGAGGGCTCGTCTATCTGGAGAGGCTGAAGCGCGAGCGGCCCCATGTCGCCGGTATCATTTCGGCAACGCGCGGCAATCACGGCCAGAGCCTTGCTTTCGCCGGGCGCCAGTATGGTGTGGAGGTGACCATCGTCGTGCCGCATGGCAATTCGACGGAAAAGAATGCGGCGATGCGCGCCTTCGGCGCCGAACTCATCGAAGAGGGCGGCGATTTCCAGGAGGCGCGGGAGACGGCTGAAAGGCTGGCAGTGATGCGCGGGCTGGAGATGGTCCCGTCGTTCCACCGCGATCTGGTGATGGGGGTTGCGACATACGCGCTCGAGCTGCTCCGTGCTGAGCCGGGGCTTGAACGGCTCTACGTTCCCATCGGACTTGGCTCGGGGATCTGTGGCTGCATTCTGGCGCGCGATCTTCTGGGGTTGAAGACGGAGATTATCGGCGTTCAGTCGACGCAGGCGCCGGCCTACAAGCTGTCGTTTGAGGCGGGCCATGTGGTGAGCACCAATTCCAGCATCACCCATGCCGATGGCATGGCAACGCGGGTGCCGGACGCCGAGGCGCTGGCAATCATCCGGCGCGGCGCCTCGCATATCGTTCTGGTCAGTGATGACGAGATCGCGCAGGCGGTCCGTGCCTACTGGACCGATACACATAATCTCGCGGAAGGGGCCGGCGCTGCGCCGCTTGCTGCTGCTGTGCAGGAAAAAGACGTCAATCGGGGAAAGCGTATCGCTGTCATCCTGTGCGGCGGCAACATTGATCTTGATCTCTTCCAGCGCTGGGTCCTTACCGGCGCCAGCCCTTCTCAACCAAGGTAAGCGACCATGTCCACCAGCCATTACCCTGCCGCCCGCCCTGATGAGCCGATCCAGCGCCACACTCTGTCGGTGCTTGTCGATAACGAGCCGGGGGTTCTTGCCCGCATCGTTGGCATGTTTGCGGCGCGCGGCTACAATATCGACAGCCTCACGGTCTCGGAAACGAGCCATGAGGCGCATGTCTCGCGCATCACGGTGATCACCTCGGGAACCGCCCAGAAGATCGACCAGATCAAGGCGCAATTGTCGCGCCTCGTGCCGGTCCACCGGGTGACCGATCTGACCGTCTCCGGCCCGTCGATCGAGCGCGAACTCGCCATGGTCAAGGTGGTGGGCAAGGGCGAGCTGCGGGTGGAGGCGATGCGGCTGGCGCAGGCCTTCGGCGCGCGCGCGGTTGACGCAACGCTCGAAAGTTTTGTCTTCGAGATCACCGGAGTAACGGAAGATATCGACCGTTTCATCGACATGATCCAGCCTTGCGGGCTGGTTGAAGTGGCACGCACGGGGGTTGCCGCCATGCAGCGCGGGACAGCCTCGACATGATGAGCGGATCGCTGCTTGCAGCCTTTGTTCTGTTTGCCTTCGTGAGTTCGATCACGCCGGGTCCAAACAACATCATGCTGCTGGCCTCTGGCGTCAATTACGGCTGGCGGCCGACGCTTCCGCATATTTTCGGTATCAAGGTCGGTTTCATCATCATGGTAGTGCTGGTAGGCCTTGGCTTCGGCCAGGTGTTCGAGCGCTCGCCAATGGTCTATGTGGTCTTGAAATGGCTGGGCACGGCCTATCTCCTGTGGCTGGCGTGGAAGCTTTTCAACGCCGGTGGTTCGGTCGGGCCGATTACGGGTGAAGGCAAGCCGATGAGCTTCCTGCAGGCGGCGGCCTTTCAATGGGTCAATCCCAAAGCGTGGACGATGTCGGTCGCGGCGATTGCGACCTACACGGTGCCGGACGCCTTTACGACGAGTGTTTTCATGGTCGCCCTGATCTATGGGCTGGTCGGCCTGCCCAGTTCGGTGTTCTGGACGGTCAGCGGTGTCGGATTGAAGCGCTTTCTTGGCAATGAGCGCCTGGTGCGAGGCTTCAATGTGGCGATGGCCCTGCTGCTGATTGTCTCGCTCATTCCGACATTCGTCTCGGCTTTTCACTGAAGGGCACGACGATGGATGCACACCAGATGACGAGCCTTGCGATTGCCTGCGGCATTGCAGGCACGCTTGCCTATGCGATCGGTCTGTGGCGGCGCTGGCGGCCGGGCAGTAGCGGTCGTCCGGCCTTCACCGAAAGCTCGACGCGGGTGCGCGAGCCGTGGACGGTTGCCGCCGTGCTTTTATTGCTGACTGCCGCGGCGCTCAAATTTTATGCTCGCAGCGCCATCTGATCAGGGAGATGACATCGGTTGCCTTTACGTTTTTCACTGCGGCAATCATCGGGTAGGGGTAAGGTTTCATCGTTCGTGGTTGCGTAAAACCGGTTTCCACTTTTGCCCAACATGCTCTAGAAGCGGCACCGGCTGCGGTTCGAGTGGGGAAATTCTCCATGCCGCTTCACAGGTTCAACTAAGCGCCAAGAGGAAATGTCCCATGCGTGTCTATTATGATCGCGACGCCGATCTCAATCTCATCAAGGGTAAGAAAGTCTGCATCGTCGGCTACGGGAGCCAGGGCCATGCCCATGCGCTCAATCTGCGCGATTCAGGCGTCAAGGATGTCGCGGTGGCGTTGCGTGCCGGGTCGGCCAGCGCCAAGAAGGCGGATGCCGAAGGCTTCAAGGTGATGACGCCGGCGGATGCCGCCAAATGGGCGGATGTGATGATGATGCTGACGCCTGATGAATTGCAGGCCGACATCTACCGTAATGATCTGCATGCCAACATGAAGCAGGGCGCGGCGCTGTTGTTTGCCCATGGCCTCAACATCCACTTCAATCTGATCGACCCGCGCGCTGATCTCGACGTGCTGATGATCGCGCCGAAGGGCCCGGGCCATACGGTACGCTCGGAATATCAGCGCGGCGGCGGTGTGCCGTGTCTGGTGGCGATCCACAAGGATGCCTCCGGCAACACGCATGATCTTGGCCTGTCCTATGCGTCGGCCATTGGCGGCGGGCGCGCCGGCATCATCGAGACGAGCTTCCGCGAGGAATGCGAAACCGACCTTTTCGGCGAGCAGGTGGTGTTGTGCGGCGGCCTTGTCGAACTCATCCGCGCCGGTTTCGAGACGCTGGTTGAGGCTGGTTATGCCCCGGAAATGGCCTATTTCGAATGCCTGCATGAGGTAAAGCTCATTGTCGATCTCATCTATGAGGGTGGTATCGCCAATATGAATTATTCGATTTCGAACACGGCCGAATATGGCGAATATGTCACCGGCCCGCGTATCATCACGGCTGAAACCAAAGCCGAGATGAAGCGTGTGCTCGATGACATCCAGGGCGGTCGTTTCACCCGTGACTGGATGCTGGAGAACAAGGTCAACCAGACCTCCTTCAAGGCGATGCGCGCCAAGGCAGCCGCCCACTCGATCGAAGAGGTCGGCGAAAAGCTGCGCGGCATGATGCCGTGGATCAAGGCGAAGGCCCTCGTCGACAAGGCTCGCAACTAAGAAACGGAGCGGGGCGTGGTCACGGTCGATGAATTCTATGCGACCGTGCCACGCTTCGAGCGCTTCGAGGATGTGACCGACGCCAGCCTTTATCGGCCTTTGCCAGATGATTGGGTGGTGGGGGTGAGCGATGTCGTGTCTTCGACCAGAGCGATTGCCAGCGGCCAATACAAGAGTGTCAATCTGGCTGGCGCGGCGATGATCCCGGCCCTTGCCAATCGTCTTGGCAATTATCGCTTTCCCTATGTTTTCGGCGGCGATGGGGCGGCGCTCGCCCTTCCCGGCGACCAGCGTGTCGTGCTGGAGCAGGCGCTCAGCGACACGGCGGCTTTTGCCCGCGATGCGCTTGGCCTGCAATTGCGCGTATCGGTGATGACGATGGCAACGATCCGGGAGGCTGGCCATGATGTCCGCCTTGCCCGCTTTGCCCGCTCGACCCATATCGATTATGCGATGTTTGCCGGCGGCGGCGTGTCCTATGCAGTCGAGCGCATGAAAGCGGATATCGGCTGCCTCCAAGCCTCGCTGCCGGGCATCAAGCCTGATCTTGAGGGATTGACGTGCCGCTGGCATCCCATGCCGGCGGAGCACGGTGTGGTCCTGTCGCTGATTGTGCTGCCGGGTCGCACGATCAGCGCTTTCAATCACCTGCTATCGCGCCTTTTCGCGCTGCTGCGGGGCGAAGGCGATGCAGGAGAGCCGCTGTCCAATGAACGGTTGCACCTGCCGCTGCCGCTGCGCGGCCTCATGTTTGAAGCGCGCGCGTTGCGGCGCCCCGGCACGAGCCTGTGGCGGAGTGTTATTGAGCGCGTCTATGCGCATTTTGTATCATTTGCTCTGTTCCGCACCGGTATTGTGGCGGGCTCGTTCGACCCCGCCCGCTACCGCCGCGAACTGGTGGCCAATGCCGATACGGCAAAATTTGAAGATGGTCTGCGCATGACGATCGATTGTTCGCCGGCGGTTGCCGACGCACTTGATGCCATGCTGACAACTGCGGAGGCGGAAGGGGTGGTGCGCTTTGGCAGCCATCGTCAGACGGCGGCAATCATGACCTGCCTTGTGCCGTCAATTGATGAGGCTGATCATGCCCATTTCATCGACGGCGCGGATGGCGGTTACGCCATGGCAGCGCAGGTGATGAAGGACAAACACACCTGATCCTGCATCTGCCTGCCGTGTCAATTATGCCAGAACAGGACGAGTAGGACGATAATAGGCAGCGGGATGCCAAGAAGCCAGAGAAGTGCGCCTTTACCAAGACCCATGACAAGCTCCTGAGTGGTCGGAATTTGCAGATTGCCGGAGTTGAAAACGGAGAGAAGCACCTGTGAGCGCTTCTCCCAGTCGATCTCAGATTACTTGGCGGCAACCCATGTCATCAGATTGCGGTCGTACTTGTAGCCGACCGCGCTGGTGAGGCTTTCCTTCGATTCCGTCATCGACAGATAGTGCTTGCCGTCCTTGGTGGTGACGGAAATGGCGGAGAAGGGAACAGCCACGTCCTTTTCGCCGACACCAACGAAGCCGCCGACGCCGACGATGAAGCCGGTGATCTGGCCGCTGCGATTGATGAGAACATCATCGACATCGCCAAGCTTCTTGTCGGCCTGATCGTAGACCGTCTGCTTGTAATACATGGTCACGGTCACGCTGTCGGTGGGAATGACCGGCAAGGTTCCTGCCGCGAACGCCGCTGATGCAGCTGCGAGCGCCAGTATAAGAACAGAAGATTTCAAATATCGCATTTCAGTCTCCCTTTGTGTGAGGCTAATGAAACGCGCCGTTCAGCCAGAAGTTCCACGGATATGCTGCCGAAATCGCGTATTCCTCGTGCTGCGACATCGACATGCAGGCTGCGCAAAAAAAACGGTTGGTGTCCGGCATCGTTCTCGGGCAAATTCAAAGCCCCGGGGAGACGCAAAATGACCACGCTCGAGCGCGCTCGTGGTATTCCGACGAGTTTGGTCGGCCAGAGCGAGCAAACAGTCGCCTTGCTGCACGATGTCGCGATTACCTATCACCTTGCTGATGGTTCGTTTTACGAGGCGGTGGCGCCGACGACGCTTGCCATCGCGGAGGGTGAATTTGTTGCGCTCGTCGGGCCGACGGGCTGCGGTAAGTCGACCCTGCTTAACGTTGTGGCCGGGCTCGTCGCGCCGTCATCAGGCACATGTCTCATCCATGGTGATCGGCTCAGCGGCATCAATGGACAGGCAGGCTATCTGTTTCAGGCGGAAGCCTTGATGCCGTGGAAGACGGCGCTGGCCAATGTTGCCGTCGGCCTTGAAGTTCAAGGTCTGCCGAGGGACGAGGCAACGGAGCGCGCCCGCTCATGGCTTGGCAAAGTGGGGCTTGGCGCCTTTCTCCAACGCTATCCGCATCAATTGTCGGGGGGACAGAGAAAACGCGTCGGTCTGGCGCAGGTGCTGGCGCGCGATCCGCGCATGTTGCTGATGGATGAACCCTTCGGGCCCCTTGATGCCCAGACACGTGCCATCATGGGTGATCTGCTGCTGGGTCTGTGGCAGGCTGATCGTAAAGCCGTGTTGTTCGTTACCCATGATCTGGAGGAGGCGATTGCTCTTGCCGACCGTGTCGTCATCATGTCGGCCGGGCCGAACGCCAGCATCATCGGCGATTTTCCAATCGATCTGGCGCGTCCGCGTGATGCTCACGAGGTGCGTTTGCAACCAGCCTTCGTCGAAACGCACCGGGCGATCTGGCAGGTGCTGAAGGAGGAAGTGTTGAAGGGATACGCGCAGGCCAACGAGGCGAAAGCATGAAGCGGAACGGCGAACGACGTCTTGGCCTGGGTCTCACCGCCTGGCGTCTGGGCGTACTGGCCCTTGTGCTCGGTGGCTGGCATGTTCTGACGGCGACCGGCGTGCTTCAGCCTTTCTTTTTTTCCAAGCCGCTGGATGTTGCGCTTCGCGTGGTGCGTGATGTCCAGCTGCCGCGCTTCTGGAGTGATCTGGGCATCACGCTGACCGAAACGGCGCTCGCCTTCGTCATCGGGTCGGTGCTCGGGATATTGTGTGGCTTTGCACTGGCACGCCATCCCTTCGCCTCCGCCGTGTGTGACCCCTATCTCAAGGCGTTCAACGCCATGCCGCGTGTGGTTCTGGCGCCGATCTTTGCGCTGTGGCTTGGCCTTGGCATCTGGTCGAAGGTGGCGCTCGGCGTGACGCTGGTGTTTTTCATCGTGTTTTTCAATGTTTATCAGGGGGTGCGCGAAGTCAGCCCGACTATTCTTGCCAATGCGCGGATGCTAGGGATGAAGGAGCGCGAGCTGTTTCGTCACGTCTATCTTCCCTCGGCGCTGTCGTGGATGTTTTCATCCCTGCACACATCGGTCGGCTTTGCGCTGGTGGGTGCCGTGGTTGGCGAATATCTCGGTTCGGCCGCCGGGCTCGGTTACCGCATTCATCAGGCCGAATCGGTTTTCGATGTCACAGGTGTTTTTGCCGGGATGGTGGTGCTTGCAATCGTCGTACTCATCATCGACGCTCTCGTCGGATGGGTCGAGGAGCGGCTGCTGGTCTGGCGGCCGCAGGCGGCGACGACTGCCTGAGGGGTTATGTTTTTTGCATGAGTTCCGGACAAACGGAACCATTGGAAAAGGGAGATGACTATGTCGTTTGATCGTCGTGCGGTTGTAATAGGCGGAATTGGCGCGTTGGCTGCGCCGTTTATCGTGCGGGCGCAAGGGACGCTGGAGCGCAAGGACGTCAAACTTGGCGTCGGCGGCAAGGCGCTGCTCTATTACCTGCCGCTGACGATTGCCGAGCGGCGGGGATATTTCAAGGAACAGGGGCTTAACGTCGAGATCAACGATTTCGGCGGCGGCTCGCAATCCCTGCAAGCGCTTGTTGGTGGATCGGTTGATGTCGTGACGGGTGCTTATGAGCACACGATCCGCATGCAGGCGCGCGGGCAGGATATTCGTGCCGTAACCGAACTCGGGCGCTTCCCGGGCATCGTGCTGGCGGTCCGCGCCAGTCTTGCCGACAAGGTGAAAAAGCCCGGTGATCTCAAGGGGATGAAGATCGGCGTCACAGCGCCCGGATCGTCAACAAATTTCTTTGCCAATTTCCTGCTTGCCCGCGATGGCGTGCAGCCGGAAGACGTCTCCTTTATCGGGGTCGGCGGAGGAGCCTCCGCAGTGGCTGCGATGAGGCAGGGCGGCATCGATGCGATTTCGCACCTTGAGCCGGTCATCACCCGGCTTGAACTTGACAAGGCCATCAGCGTCCTTGCCGACACCAGGTCGGAAGAAGGAACGCGCGCCATTTTCGGTGGCGCCAATCCTGCAGCTGTCGTCTATCTTCGCCAGGACTTTGCGCAGAAGAATCCCAACACCACGCAGGCAATCGTCAATGCGTTTTATAAAGCATTGAAATGGCTGGAGAAAGCGACGCCGGACGCAGTTTCAGCAACAGTACCTGAAGAGTTCTATCTGGGTGACAAGGAGCTTTACCTCGAAGCCGTGCGCAAATCGCTCTCAATGTATTCTCGCAGCGGCATAGTGTCCGAAGCCGGAATGGCATCAGCGCGTGATATGCTGGTTCCGTTCGATAAAGAACTGAAAGCTGCGAGCTTCGATCTGAAGCGTACGTTTGATTCCACGTTCATCGAAAAAGCGCCCGGTATCGTCAAATTGTGAGGACGCACAGGCGCCTGAGGAGCAAATGTCTTATTGACAGATAATCTTGTAGCGCCTGCCCATCAGGTCGAACTCGTTGTGGTCACCGGCGAATGGCAACATGCGCAGGACCACGAGGAGGAGATTGCTGCCTTCTTTGCGCAGGAGCAGGCGACGAATCCCGATCTTTTCAATGGCCCGTTCTATATTCTCGACAAATGGCAACTCGCCGACGGCATTTTGCACGGCGCCTGTCATGAAACGACGTATGCCGCATATCTGCACTGGCGCGCTCACGGCTATTCCAGCCCGGGCTACAATGCCTTTGCCATGCCGGTGGTGCGACCGGTTGGCGGCGGTATCCTGCTGGGGAGGATGGCGCCGTGGACGGTGAATGCCGGCAGCTGGTACATGCCGGCGGGATCCATCGACAGTATCGACGTTCTTGACGATGGACGCATCGATCTTGCCGGCAACATGTCGCGCGAGCTGGTTGAAGAGATCGGCCTTAAAGTGCTGCGTCGCATGGTGGCGCCCACCTGGACCCTCGTCTTCACGCGCGGGCGGCTTGCCATGTTTCGCGAGATCGTTCTGCGCCGCTCGGCAGAAGCCCTGCTTGCCAGTATCGAATCGCATTTGGCGACGCAGGAGAAGCCGGAGCTCGACGCCGTGCGCCTTGTCTCGACCAGACGCGATTGTGTCGGGCTCGACATGCCGCCCTTTCTGATGCCTTATCTTGAGGCGGTTCTGCCGGCTTGAGACGGGGTGTCATCGCCGCCTGATCATGTTCGGTCTGTTCTGTTCCGTCTGTTCACTTGCGCTGTCGACAGCTATAGCCGAAAGGTGTGTCAGAACCGAGCCGCGTGGCAAGCCGCAACGGACCATTCATGAAACGATATGCCTTTCACACTTTTGATGTCTTTACGCAAAAAGGCCTGACGGGAAATCCGCTGGCGATTGTCCTCGATGCTGACGGCATCGATGCGGCAAAGATGCAGGCGATTGCCCGCGAGTTCAGCCTGCCGGAAACGGTCTTCGTCATGGCAGCGCGCAGCCCGACGCATACAGCGCGCATCCGCATTTTCACCCCGGTGCGCGAATTGCCTTTCGCTGGTCATCCGACGGTTGGCACCGCCATTTGCCTCGCCGAGCTCAAATTCGGGACTGACCAGGCCAATAATTCGCTCCTGGTCCTTGAGGAAGAGGTCGGCCCGGTGCGCTGCGCGGTACGCACTGAACCGGGCAAGGCCAGCTATGGCGAATTCGATGTTCCCGCGCTGCCGCATGAAAATGGCAAGCCGCCCTCGCGCGAGAAGCTGGCGGCTGCCCTTGGGCTCCTGCCCTCCGATATTGGCGCTGCCAACCATAAGCCGACCTGTTACACGGCGGGCGTTCCCTACACCTTTGTCCCCGTGCGCGACCGTGACGCGCTGCATCGGGCGCATGCGGTCAGTGGTAACTGGCTGGAGGCTTTTGGCCGCGACGGCGCCTATATCTATACGCCGCTCGACATGCCGACCGAGCATGCCTATCGCGGGAGGATGTTCTTCCCGTTCGGCGGCATCGCCGAGGATCCGGCGACAGGATCAGCTGCGGCGGCGTTCGCTGGCGTTGTGGTGCGTTTCGACGGTCTCACCGATGGCCGTCATGTTGTGCCCATCGAACAGGGAATCGAGATGGGGCGGGCAAGCCTCATCACTCTTGAGGTGGAGATTGCAGCGGGGCGCCTGACGGGGGCGCGCATCGGCGGCTACGCCGTGCGCTTCAGCGAAGGGACGCTGTGGTGCTGATGCCCGGGACGGCGTCGTCGCTGCTACAACGAAAAACCGGTGGTCACTTTTCCGCAGCATGCGCTAACGATAGCCGAACTTTCTGGTAATGGCGTCAAGTGCCTTCTCACCATCGCTGACCTTGCCGCCCTTGCACAAGGCTTCGGCCTTTTCAACCTGGGGCAGAAGGTCTTTGGCCACGCCCTCGGCGATCTGGCGCTTGCGCACGTCAATCTGGATCGCAGCTCGCATACGCTCCGCCCGTTCGCTGCAATTGTCAGCAGATGCGCGCGTCGCGCCCAGCAGCGACAGCGTCGCGAAGGCAGGAAGTAAAGCCGCGATCAACCAAACACGCATAACAACCGTCCCTGCTGTTCGTGAATAACCAAGCCCGATTGACAGAGAATGCGAAAATCGATGGGGTGAGGCAAGGGCGGGTGTCGGTAATTTGCCCTGAGGCTGTCTTGCCAGCGCTTCACGTCTCGTTTACCAAAAGAAACGAGGATTGGAGTTCCCCGGTTTTTTCCGGGCACGGAGCAGTCGATTGATTTGGGCGGCATACCAGACAGCGCAGCGGGAAGGGGCCTTCGCCCCACAGCGCAGCATTGCCTCGCGCGCGGCGCGCCCCTCGCTTCTTGCCCTCCTTCGCCTTATCAGCCCCTGAGGGCCGTCCGGGCTGTTGCCTGGGCTCTCAGGGGAGCACCTGGCCAAACCCCGCGTAGTCAGTTTCATCCATGCAGTTGAACAAGGGGCGCGACCGACAGGGTCAGCGCCCATGGCGAAGGATCAGATCATGTCCGCATCTAAATCTGTGAACAGCAAAGACCGCGTTGTCATTTTCGACACCACTTTGCGCGATGGCGAGCAGTGCCCCGGCGCGACCATGACACTGGAGGAAAAGCTCCAGGTCGCCGATCTCCTCGACGAGATGGGGGTTGATATCATCGAAGCAGGATTTCCGATCGCCTCGAATGGTGATTTCGAGGCGGTGTCGATGATTGCCTCGCGGGTCAAGAACGCGGTTGTTGCGGGGCTCGCGCGTGCCGGCGTCAAGGATATCGAGCGGGCGGGCGAGGCGGTGCGCAAGGCAAGGCGCCCGCGCATTCACACCTTCCTCTCCACCTCGCCGGTGCATATGAAATACAAACTTCAGAAAGAGCCGGACGAAGTGCTGGAAATGGTGATTGCGTCCGTCACTCGCGCCCGCAATCTGGTGGCCGATGTTGAATGGTCGGCAGAGGATGGTACCCGTACCGAGCACGATTTCCTGTGCCGGTGCGTGGAAGCTGCCATCAAAGCGGGCGCCACGACCATCAATATTCCCGATACCGTTGGCTACACGGCGCCGGACGAATACCGCGCGCTTTTCCGGATGGTGCGCGAACGCGTGCCCAACGCTGACAAGGCTGTCTTCTCCGTCCATTGCCACAATGATCTGGGCATGGCGGTGGCCAATTCGGTCGCGGGTCTCGAAGGAGGGGCGCGGCAGATTGAATGCACCATCAACGGCATCGGCGAGCGGGCAGGTAATGCAGCGCTTGAAGAAGTGGTAATGGCGTTGAAAGTACGTGGCGACATTTTCCCTTTTGAAACAGGGATCAGGAGCGAGATGTTGACACGCGCTTCCAAGCTGGTGTCCGCCGTCACGTCGTTTCCCGTGCAGTACAACAAGGCGATCGTCGGCCGCAACGCGTTTGCCCATGAAAGCGGTATCCATCAGGACGGCATGCTGAAGCACACGCAAACCTATGAGATCATGACCCCTGAAACGGTGGGTGTAGCCAAGACGTCGCTGGTGATGGGCAAGCATTCCGGTCGCAACGCCTTCCGCGACAAGCTGAAGGGGCTTGGCTATGAGCTGTCCGACAACGAATTCGAGGACGCCTTCAACCGCTTCAAGGCGCTGGCTGACCAGAAAAAGCACGTTTACGACGAGGATATCGAAGCGCTCGTCGATGAGAAGATCGCTACCGCCACCGACCGCATGAAGGTGCTGTCGCTGCTGGTGGTGGCTGGAACGCTGGGGCCGCAGGTAGCGACGCTGACGCTTGAAATTGACGGGGTCCACAAAACCGTTCAGTCGCAGGGCAATGGTCCGGTTGATGCCTGTTTCAACGCGATCAAGGCGATCGTCCCGCATGAGGCGATGCTGGAGCTTTATCAGGTGCATGCGGTGACGGAGGGAACGGACGCGCAAGCCGAAGTGTCGGTGCGGCTTGCCGAGGCCGGCAAAGCGGTAACCGCGAAGGCCGCGCACCCCGACACGCTGGTGGCATCCGCGAAAGCCTATCTTGGCGCCCTCAACAAGCTGATGCAGAAACGCGACCGGCTGCACGCCACTGCGGCAGAATAGGTCGCAGAAAAAACGCGGCATGACCTGGCTCTGCTCGGGAGCCGGTTCATGCCGTTGCGGCTGTGCGCTGACACGCTGCTGCTGACCTTCCCTCATTGTTACCGGCGCAGCGCTGCCATGCGCCAGATAGGTCAGCGCTGCTTCTCCATCTGCTCCTGCGTTCGTGCCAAGCTGCGCGCGGGGCCGCATCGGGGCTCGGCAAGTGAACTTGCCACCAGGCCAAGGCGTTTCGCCCATTGGTCGAACCCGGGAGGATCAGATGACAAAAAGAACAGAAAATAATGCGAAATTCACTGATAAGCCGTCCGCCGCAGATACAATCCACTCGCGGCGCTCGGCGCTCAAGGCTGTCGGGGCTGGAGCCGGGTTGGTTGCTCTTGGTGTGAGCGGCCTGCAGGCGCAGACACCGCCCGGGCCGCCCAGCACGATCACCAGTCCGCCGCGTGATTTCAGCCCCAATGGCGCGCCGACGACCTATTTCTGGGACCCCGATGTCATTGCCGTTGATCCGTCCTTCAACGGGCTGGCGCAGCCCAACGCGCCGATCCAGCGCTTATGGACAGGTGCATTATGGGCGGAAGGACCGGCATGGAATGCGCAGGGGCGTTATCTGGTGTGGAGCGACATTCCCAATAACCGGCAGATGCGATGGATCGAGGATAATGGCCGGGTCAGCGTATTTCGCCTTCCGTCCAATAACAGCAATGGCAATTCCTTCGATTTCCAGGGCCGGCAATTATCGTGCGAGCATCTGACCCGACGCGTTGTGCGCTACGAACTGGACGGGTCGGTGACGGTGCTGGCTGACAGTTTCAACGGCAAGCGGCTTAATTCACCCAACGATGTGGTGCCCCATCCCGATGGCAGCTATTGGTTCACCGATCCGCCTTATGGCGGGCAGCTCTATGAGGGTGCGCCGGATGCGGCGGGCGGTCCGAGCAACAGCAATGGGCGTTTGAAAAACCGTCTTGGCCAGGCAGCCGAGATCGGCCCTGCCAGGCGCGAATTGCCTACCAATTGCTACCGTATTGATCCGTCGGGCCGGGTCGACATGGTGATCAGCGAGGCGCAAGTGCCAGACCCCAACGGCCTGTGCTTTTCACCCGATTTCAAGAAGCTCTACGTTGCCAGTACCGGCAAGGGGCCAGGCGATAGCGGGCCGGGCGGCAAGGGGGACATGCATGTCTTCGATGTCGGCAGCGACAACAAGCTGTCGAACCAGAAACTCTTTTCGGACTTTATGATCGACGGCGTCAAATGCGGCCCCGACGGGGTGCGCGCTGATGTCGAAGGCAATCTGTGGTGCTCGAGCAATGCCGGGCGCGCGGTTGGCTATTCCGGTGTGACAGTGTGGAGCCCGGAGGGCAAGCTTCTGGGGCGCATCCGCCTGCCGGAAATCTGCGGCAATGTGTGCTTCGGCGGGCCGAAGCGCAACCGCCTGTTCATGGCGGCGAGCCAGTCGCTCTATGCCGTCTATACCGCCACCCAGGGTGCAGCGCCGGGATGATATCGGCGCTGGACAAGGATGCAGCGGCTTGGTTAGCAGGCTTGTGCCGTGGTTGTTGTTGACCAAGGTGGCGAACAGGCTTGGTAGCGATGCGGATCGGGATTGATCTTGGCGGGACAAAGATCGAAGGCATCGCCTTGTCACCGGCCGGCGGCGTGCTTGCGCGTGAACGTGTCACGACGCCGCGCGGCAGTTATGAGGCGATTATCGCGGCCATCGCTGCGCTGGTTGGCAGGCTTGAACAGGATGCTGGAGGTGGTGGCCCGGCGCAAGTGGGCGTCGGCATTCCCGGCGCCATTTCGCCTGCGACCGGCCTCGTCAAGAATGCCAATACGACCGAGCTGATCGGCCATGCCTTCGATGTGGATCTTGCCGCCGCTCTGCAACGCCAGGTGCGCCTTGATAACGACGCCAAATGCTTCGTGCGCTCGGAGGCCACCGACGGCGCGGGTGCCGGCAAGGATGTCGTTTTCGGTGTCATCCTGGGGACGGGCGCTGGCAGCGGCATCAGCGTTGGCGGGCGCACACTTGCCGGCTTTCAGCGTATCTCGGGTGAATGGGGCCATAATCCGCTGCCATGGGTGAGCCATGGCGAACTTGATGAGAAGCCGGCCTGTTATTGCGGCAAGCGCGGCTGTATCGAAGCCTGGGTGTCGGGACCAGCCTTTGCCGATGACCATTGGCGCCATAGCGGGGTCAGACTTTTGCCCGCTGAGGTGATTGCAGCCATGGAGGAGGGTGAAGCGCAGGCGGTTGCAAGCTACCTGCGATATACGGACCGGCTGGCGCGCGCGCTTGCCCATATTGTCAATGTGCTGGATCCCGATGTCATCGTGCTGGGAGGTGGCATGGGCAAGGTGCAGCGGCTCTATGAGGACGTGCCGTCCTTGATGAAGCCCTATGTCTTTTCCGATGAATGCTGGACGCCCATCGTTCCACCCGTGCATGGAGACGCAAGCGGGGTACGTGGGGCTGCGTGGCTGTGGCCGGGTAACGTCAGTTAGAGATATTTCCGCAGCGCAGGGCGTCAGCTGCGTTTGTGCGGTGCGATCACACCCCTCGACAGAGCAGACGCCTTCTGTTATCGACCTCCCTCCTTGACGGGCGGCCTGTCATTACTGGCCGCTTTTGTTGGGGGCGATTAGCTCAGTTGGTAGAGCAGGTGACTCTTAATCACCGGGTCGTAGGTTCGAGCCCTACATCGCCCACCAGTTTTTCCAAGGTTGCAGGCAGGGCGATAGACTCCGTTGACGCAGCGCGCGACGAGGTTCTGGACTTGGAGTGAGCTGATTGCCCCGATCGTTGCCTGATCTCGCGGCGGTTGTCAGTGGCTTGCCCGGTGCAATCGATGATAAGCTGACGGTCCGGGCAGGTTGAGGGTGCGCCCGGCTCAGATGGGGGCAGCCATACTCACATGAACATGCGAACTCTTGTGGCAATGAGCGGTTTGGTCCTCGTGACACTGCTCTCGCACGCCAATGCCCAGATCCCGCCAACGCCAAGCGAATTGGCAGCCTATGATGGTCTTCACAAGGCTGCGGCTGGTGGCGACATCAGGATGCTTCAATCGGCACTTGCCACCGGCGCCGATGTCAATGCGCGCGATGCCAAGGGGCGCACCCCTTTTCATGTTGCGGCCTACCGGCGTCAGGCCCAGACGATGACGATATTGGTTCGCCATGGTGCTGATGCCAACGCGCTTGAAGCCCAGGCCTATGATGCGGTGACGATTGCTGCAGTGGCTGACGATGTCGAGACGCTCACGACGGCACTTGCGCTTGGCAATCGCGCCACCAATGTCACAAGCCCCTATCGCGGCACGGCGTTGATTGCAGCTGCTCACCTTGGGCATGACGAGGTGGTGCGCCTCCTGATCGCAGCCGGCGCGCCGTTGGATCACGTCAACAATCTCGGATGGACGGCGCTGATTGAGGCGGTCATTCTGGGAAATGGTGGTGCGCGTCATCGCCGTACGGTCGAGCATCTGGTCAAGGCAGGTGCGAACAGATCGCTGGGCGATCGTAATGGCGTGACGCCCCTGGAACACGCAAAGCACCTTGGCTTTGCCGAGATCGTTGTGGTGCTGGAGAAATGATCAGGCGCGCGCGCGGGCGCCAGCCTTTAATGTCCGCCCTCGGACTGGGCGGCTGCATGCTTCATCTCCTCTTCTGCTTCATCGCCCGCTCGCCAGCCATTGAAAAACAGGTTGAGGGCAAGCGCTGAAATCGCCGATAGCAGGATGCCCGAATGCAGGAGCGGCGCGAGTTCCTTGGGCATGTTCCTGAAGAAGTCGGGAGCGACCAGCGGGATCAGGCCAAACCCCGTCGACACGGCGAGGATGTAGAGGTTATGGCGGTTGGCGGTGTAATCGACGGCTGACAGGATACGGATGCCGGTTGCCGCCACCATTCCGAACATGACGATGCCAGCACCTCCCAGCACGAAGAGTGGCACCGATTCAACGAGTGCGCCCAGTTTCGGCACCAGCCCCATGAGGATCATCAGCAGGCCACCTGCCGCGCAGACATAGCGGCTGCGGATACCGGTGACACCTACCAGCCCGACGTTTTGCGAAAACGACGTGTAGGGGAAGGTGTTGAACAAGCCGCCGATAAGGGTCCCAAGCCCGTCAACCCGCAAACCACGCGTCAGGTCATCACGCTTCACCGCTCGGCCGGTGATATCGCCGAGCGCCAGGAACATGCCCGATGACTCAATCATGACCACGATCATGACCAGCGACATGGTGAGCGCGGCGATAAGATCGAATTTCGGCACGCCGAAAGCGAAGGGATAGATCAGGCCGAACCAGTCGGCAGTGGCGACTTTCGCAAAACTCATCTTGCCAATGCCGAAAGCAACGGCGCAGCCGATGACGATGCCGACGAGCACGGACACATTGCTCAGGAAGCCGCGTGCGCAGCGCGTGATCAGCAAGATCACCATCATGACAAAAGCCGCCATGGCGAGGTGGGTGAGATCGCCATATCCCGGGAGTGACGAGGCCGGTGCGCCGGCTGCCCAGTTGACGCCAACGCGCATCAGCGAGATGCCGATCATGAGAATGATGGTGCCGGTGACGATGGGCGGAAAGAGCGGCAGGAGTCTGCCGATGAAGGGCGCGACGAGCATCGTGAAGATGCCCGCTGCAATGACCGCGCCGAAGATACCGCGCGCGCCAAGCTCGGGATCGCCGGCCATTGCCATCATCGGGCTGACGGCAGCAAAGGTGACCCCCATCATCACCGGCAGGCGGATGCCGATGTGTCGCCCCATGCCGAGCGACTGGATGAGAGTGACGATGCCGCAGCAGAAAAGGTCGGCATTGACCAGGAAGGCCACCTGCTCGGGCGACAGCTTCAAGGCGCGGCCGATGATGAGCGGAACAGCGACCGCGCCGGCATACATGACCAGAACGTGCTGGAGGCCGAGCATGGCAAGCTTGGGGAGTGGCAGAATGTCATCGACCGGATGGGGTGGGCTTGCCGCAGTCGTCATCATTCCCTGCCTCGCACGATTGCCTATGAGGATCGAGGACATGGCGAAGTCATCGCCGCCCCATTGCATATTCTAGGACAATGACGGGCTTGCGCAACGATGCTTCTGGCATTCGTGTCTTAAACCGACGATGCAGATCGCCCGGGCTGTGCGCGATCCTCGTACGCGCAGCTGTGTCGGCCATCAGGTCTTCCTTGGGTGGCCAAGACCCACAGTGACAGCGGGGCGACGATGGGGGCTGCAGGGCCTGGCGCGAGGCGTGTTTTGGTGTCGTTGGTTATGAGGCTCAGCGGGCTGTCGTCGTGCGGCCACCTGTGACCGGCTGTCGAGGGCCAATGCGCAGAGCTTGCCCTGACAAGGGACTAGCCAATAGGAACAGCAGGCACATTCGCCTGGTTGAGGTGGGTGCCACAAAAAAACATCCGCTCGCGCGGATGCTGATGCGATTACGACTGCCGCCTGGTTTTATCGCGACGTATTACGATTGGCTGCCAGCGGAACCAGTTGCGGCTTAGGAAAATCCTGGCGGCGCTGCATTTCAAGGGCAACCGACACCAGCAGGTCGCGCAGCATGATCGGCTGCTGCGAGGTATCAGAAATAAATCGATTGATGAATTTCAGCTTGACGCTCAATTCGGAATGGTTGCGCTCGATGAAATTCATCGAACATTCCATCGACCATTTGCTGAAATCACGCCCTTCGATTTCTGAAAACCAGATAATGCGCGCGCCTTTATGCCGCTCATCGTGCCGAATACGGCTGTAAATGTGCGTCACGGCCTCGAACTCACCTTCGAGGATCTGCACAAAGCGGTTATCAAAGTAGAACAGAAACCCGGTGATGCCATGTTCTTCGTTGCGCTGCGCCGCGACGTGGCGGATTTTTTCCATTTCGCGGTCGAACTGGAAGGCATCGCCGACAAGGCAACTCGTGCTGGAGTATATCAACGTCGATATCATCAAGGCCTCCGCAGTGAGCAGCTAATCACGCTTTTGGTGAATCCTCACTCAGGAACCGGAAACGAGTAACGCCCATTTCACTTCAACTATCTTAGCTGAATGCGCCTACAATACAAGTTAATTCAATCTTCATGTTCTGGCATCCCAGTAATCTCCATATAAATACGTATGTAATTTATGCATGGAGGCCGGCAGGCATACATAATTCATTATTATTTTTTATCTCGAATCAAATACTTCAACAATTTTTCTGGTAATTTTATTGTTTGTTTTCAACAATTTATGCTGGTAATGTCATTCCTTGCCGGCGATGATAGGCAAGGCTCTGCGGCGGATTGTCCCGGGCGCGGATTTACACCAGAATTCTTCGCACGCTGCGTCGTCCGCGTTCGTTTTCGTGCTGAAAAATGGGCTGCGATTGGCGGATTGACTGGCTTTCACGAATCGCTCTGGAGGCGCTGAAGATGGGCATGTTGGTTGAAGGACGCTGGCGCGATGTGTGGTATGAAACGGTTACAAGCCACGGCGCGTTTGTTCGTAAAGCCTCGCAATTTCGTCATTGGGTGACACGTGACGGGGCACCAGGGGGAAGCGGCTCGGGTGGGTTCAAGGCCGAAGCGGGGCGCTACCATCTTTATGTCAGCCTGGCCTGCCCGTGGGCGCATCGGGCGCTCATCTTCCGCAAGTTGAAGCGTCTGGAGGGTATGATCTCGCTATCGGTCGTCAACTGGCTGATGCGCGAGGATGGATGGACGTTTGCGCCTGGGGCGGGTGTCATCGCCGATGACGTCAACGCTGCATCGCGGCTTTATGAAGTTTATCTGCGGGCCGACGCCAAGTACTCAGGCCGGGTGACCGTGCCGGTATTGTGGGACAAGAAGACTGCGACCATCGTCAATAATGAATCATCTGAAATCATCCGCATGTTCGGCAGCGCCTTTGATGAGGTTGGGGCAGCAGCCGGAGAGTATTACCCGGAGGCTCTCCGTCCGCTCATCGATGAGGTCAACCAGCGCATCTACGACACCGTCAATAACGGCGTCTACAAGGCTGGCTTTGCGACCACGCAGTCAGCCTATGACGCGGCGATCGGCCCGCTCTTTGACACGCTCGACTGGCTGGAAACACGCCTTGGGCGCCAGCGCTATGTGATGGGCGATCAGCTGACAGAGGTGGATTGGCGCCTCTTCACCACATTGATCCGTTTCGATCCGGTCTATGTCGGGCATTTCAAATGCAATCGCCGGCGCATTGTTGATTATCGCCATCTCTCGGCCTATCTGCGCGATCTTTATCAACATCCCAGTATCGCTGAAACCTGCGATTTTGACCACATCAAGTGTCATTACTACCAGAGCCATCTGACCATCAATCCGACGGGCATTGTGCCGGCTGGGCCGGATATGGATCTGCTGGCACCGCATGGGCGCGGGTGAGGCGATGTGGGGCTGCTGATGATTGCGCGCGGGGTGGGTCCTGACCCTAGCATCTATCAGGTGCGGGCGTCTGCCTCAGACCAGTTTTCCCGACAGAACCCAAATTGTCCCCAGGACAAGAACGATGGCCGCGACGAGACAGCCGAGCGCGCGCCGGCCGGCGTTGGCGGCTTGCAGGTTGGCGGGCGCATCGACATAGGGCAGCGCCGGCTTGGTGCCGCTCACCATCGCCTGGATCAACGGGTCGCGCTTGATGAGGGTGTAAAAGAGATTGACCAGGATGTGGATTGCCATCAGCGGCAGAAGGACCCACTTGAACAGGCGATGATGCCAGCGGGTGAGCAGTTGGACGGTGTCGGACGACGCCAGCCCGTGGAGCGGGCCAGCGGCAAGGCCGGTGTCATCAGACGAGAAGAGGCCAAGAAAAGCCTGTGCCGCCACCGCCAGCAAAAGGGCAATGACCATCCAGGCGCCGAGCGGATTATGTCCAAGATAATGAGGCGCACGACCGCGCAGCAGATGGCTGGCATAGGTGAGCGCCTTCCACGGCCATCTGACAAAGCTCGAAAAGCGGGCCGTGGGCGCGCCTAGCACTCCCCACAGCACGCGGAAGGTGAGAAGGACCAGAATGGCCAAACCGTTCAGGCGATGGATCAGAAGGAAATGATCGCCAATGGCTTCGGCATATTCGCTTGTCACATAGGCGCACAGGATGAGGGCAACCAGCGACCAGTGAAACAGGCGCGTTGGCAGGTCCCAGACCGGGACCTGCTGCTGCGGGGGCTGATCAAGCGTTCCTGATGACGCTGTCACGACGTGCTTACTGGGCGCGATACTGGCGATGGCAGCCGCCGCAATTGCCGAGGACTTTCGGCAGTTCCGTCTTGAAGCTTGCCTCGTCCTTGATCGCTGCCGCGGCAGCCTTGGCATCAGCCGCCATCTTGTCGAAACGGCCGGAGAAATCGGCCTGGTTATCCCAGATGGCCGGAAGCGCCTTGGTCTCTCCGCCGCTCTTGCTGTCGGCAGGGAACAGGGCTTTCAGTTTCGGTGAACCGTCCTGCAAGACCTTCAGGAAATTCTGTACTTTGGCGAGGTCGAAAGCAGCTTCCCCCTTCAACATCGCGCCGGGCTCTCTGGCGGCAGCGCCGAAGCCTTTGAGGATGTCCTTGCGCTCGGCAATGGCCGTGCTCTGGGCATAGACAAACGAGGCGCCGAGAAGAAGGGCGCAGACGATCGAAATCATACGAAGCATAGTTGTCTCCCTTGTGAAGCAGGCGTGGCGTAGCGGGTCCGCTTGCGGTTGAAACTTAACAAAATCGTGTCCCGCGACAACTGCCTATTTCATGATAACCGGCCAAAGACGCGCACCAATGCGAGTGCGCCCGCAGGATGTTCAACTTAACGTGTTTGAGACGCGTCGATGGGCCAAGCAGCGGTGGCTTATGATCGCAAGGGGCGCGGCAGAAATTGCGGCGTCATCTCGCCTGCCTCGATGGCAACGGGCAGGCGGTTCACCAGCGGAGCGAGCGGACAAACCCAGACATCGGAATAGGCGCAGGAGGGATTATAGGCGAAGTTGAAATCAAGAATAACCTTACCATCCTTGCTGTGCCCGAGATCAGCGCCCTTGATGGTATCCAGGAGATAGCGCCCGCCATCATAGGTGGATGAGCCGCTGGTGCGATCAAGAAACGGCAGGAAGACACCGCCGCCATAACCTTCGATCCAGTAGAGCGTCAGCTCGCGGCCGAGCCTGGCTGCGAGGTTTCCGGTAATGGCGAAGGGGATGAGCGCCACGGAGCCATCCTTGCCTGCGGGCAAAGAGTGCGGGGCAGCGTCTGCCGGCGCGGCTGTCAAATCTGCTTCGAAGCGAAGGGACGGATCGTAAGCGAAATAGCTTGGCAGAACGCCGCTTTCGCTCAACGGGCTTTGAGGATGATTGCGGAAGAGCTCGGCGCGCTCGTGCTGCCACCCGGACCACGCCTGCGCTGGATGTTCATGTGCCCGCACATCAGCATAAAGGCCGGCTACTCGACGCCGCCACTCCCAAAGCGTGACGAACTGGTCGCGCAGCGCTTCCTGGGCCGTGCCGGCCATGCGGTGATGGGTGTCGGGATGGCTTGTTGTGCTCAAGGATCAACCTCTGTTCTCAACCGCCGCTCAAGTGGTCCGCCGCCCTGCGATAGCTCTAGAAATAGGATTGGAGCGTGCCGCGTCTGCGTACATCAAGGGTGGCACAGTGGAAGGCGCCGCCGAATGGCCCATACGCAAGGAAGGGAATGTCGATGGGATCAAAACCCCAATCCCTGAACGCCTTGATCAGGGTCTTTTGCGAGGCATCGACCACCACCTTCTTGTGGTCAAGCATCAGGACGTTGATGCTCGTCCACGGGCTGCACATGGAAATCTTCGACATGAAGCCCGTGACCTCATCAGGCTTGGGGGCGATCAGCACATCCCATTTCTTGAGAATGGGTGGCAGGCGATCGACATCGATATACTCGGGATTGACCAGGACCTTGCCAGGCGCCAGCGGCATGAAGCTCGAATCGATATGCATCGGCTGGCGGCAACGGCTCTCAATGATATGGATTTTGTAAGTTTCGCCCAAATGGCGTTGCAGCCATTTGATCCCGGCCATGTTCGTCACATTGCTCGGGGTGACGAACAGATCGCGCCCACACCGCACGAAATCGGCTGCATCAAACACCGGCTCGTGCTCATTGACCGTATAGCGCAGCTTCTCGCCATATTCGGGAATGGTGTAGTCGTAATTATAAAGATCGTCCTTCAGCATCGGACGGGGAGCCGAACTCCAGCGGGCGCCAGCTTCGAAGTATTCCATGAACAGGCGGCGATAGGCCTCGCCCTCGAAATAGCGTGAGCGCCAGCACATCGGCGTCTCGATGATGTCATCGCCGATCACCAGAAAACCATCGCGCGGACAGGCGATGCAGAAGCCGCGCGAGGACCACCACGGCGATTTGTACTTGGTCGCCCAGTCGACGATATCGGGGCGCCGGACCTTGATACCCTCCACCTCCAGCACACGAATGAAGCCATCAAGCTCCTTCTGCGCGATTTTTTTCATGAAGCCAGGAAAACGCCAGCCGGCAGCGAAGCGGAAGAAGGGTTGCGCCGCGCGCGGGATATTGAATGTAACGGTGATGTGGTTTGACGGAATGGTGGCGCCCTCAAGGCGACCGACGATGACCTCTTCGAGCGGGTCCCACTCATTGAACGAACTGACCGGTCCGATCGCCGTCCCCGGCGCCATCTCGTTGATCGTCGTGCTGACCGCGTGCTCGGTCATGGCATTGTCTCTCGGCGGCATCGTATTCATTGGCACCCTCATGCTGGCTGTCTCAGTGACAAGAATGTCCCGACGACGCTGCACCCCTCACCCGGCCGAGGGCGACCGAGGAAGGGGGTTGGTAATATGTTCAAGGCTCGATCGCAATCCCAAACTGCGGTGCGCGTGTCGCGATGCTTGACGGCGCCGCCATTAACGATCACAAGGCGCGCCGGCTTCCTTGCCGCAGTTTTGCGCTCCTCGGCGCTGAAATGGCGCGCAAATTCAGACACGGACAGGGTTCATGCGACTGATTGCTGTGGCAGGCGCGCTGGGTTTGGTGCTGCTTGTCGGTATCACGCTGCATTTCGGATGGC